>CAIMEK010000922.1 GCA_903839965.1 uncultured Acetobacteraceae bacterium
CCAAGTTTAGGGAGGAAACGCCAGTCACACGGCAGGAGGAGGGAACTAGCCTCTTCCTGACCGTGATGATGTACCGGGCAGCCCCGCACAGTCCAACATAAATTCGTGCTGTTTTCCGGGTTTTTTCGCAAATCAGACGGCGTTTGCTTCAATTTTGGACCGGGGCCGCCTGCTTCGAAGGCGGTTGCCTATTATCGCGGCGGCAACGCCAACCAGCCCGCGCGGAAACTGAACCACGAACTGCTTATGAGAAGATAACAAAGCACCCAGACAACCGCGGCCACCAGCGTGGTCGCGAGCACCTTCCGCCCCATGCGCGGCTGCGCCGGCGCGCCGCGCCAGCCGGTGTCCGGGTCGGCATCGGCAACCGGGCGGGTGCCCCAGGGCAGCACGGCGAACAGCACCGTCCACCAGATCAGCACGTAGAGCACCACGCCGGTGAACCAGCTCATTGGCGTCACACCCGCAGCACATGCACGTCCACCAGCGGCCGCTTCTGCAGCCGCCGGCCGAGCACGCGGCGCAGCGCGATGCGGCCGGCCTCGGCGAGCGCGGTGTCGTCGCGGCGCACCCCCACCGACAGGTCGGCCAGGGCCTCGGCCAGTTCGTCGGCGATGCGGCCGGTTTCCGGATCGCCCGCATCGAACAGGCCGGGAACGCTGACATGCGGGCGCCCGCACAGGCGGCCGGCTCCGTCCACCGCCACGCTGGCGACCGCCACGCCGTTGAACAGCATGCGCCGGCGCGCCCCCATGACGCCGCCGGACAGCGGCACCAGGCGGTTGCCGTCCGGCACCAGCCGCCCGACCGGGGCGGCGCCCACCACCTCGATGGCGCCCGGCGCCAGGTTGAGGATGTCGCCATCCTCCACCAGCACCGTCGCGATGCCGGCCTCCTGGGCCAGTTCGGCCTGGGCGGAAAGGTGCCGCCATTCGCCATGCACCGGCACCACCACCGGCGGCTTCACCAGGCGGTACATGCGGCGCAACTCGTCGCGGGCGGGATGGCCGGACACGTGGATGGCGTGGTCGGCATCGGTCATCAGCTGGACCCCGCGGCGCACCAGGTTGTCCTGCACGGTGGCGATGGGGCGCTCGTTGCCGGGAATGACGCGGCTGGAGAACACCACGGTGTCGCCCTCGCCCAGTTCGATGCGCGGGTGCTGGTCCTGCGCGATGCGCGCCAGCGCGGAGCGCGGCTCGCCCTGGCTGCCGGTGACCAGGATGAGCAGATGGTTGTCGGGAATGTCGGCGACATCGTCCTCGCTGGCGAACGGCGCGATGTCCTTGAGGTAGCCGCATTCGCGCGCGGCGGCGTTGATGTTGCGCAGCGACCGGCCCACCGTCGCCACCCGCCGCCCGGCGTCGCGGGCGGCCAGCGCGACCGACTCCATGCGGGCCACGTTGCTGGCGAAGCAGGTCACCGCCACCCGGCCGCGCAGGCCGCGCAGCAGCACGGAGAGCGAGCGGCGCACCTCGGCCTCGGAGCCGGAATGGCCCTCCACCATGGCGTTGGTGCTGTCGCAGATCATCGCCAGCACGCCCTGCTCGCCGAGTCTGGCCAACGCCGCCTCGTCGCTGCGCGGGCCGATCAGCGGGTCGGGGTCGAGCTTCCAGTCGCCGGTATGCAGCACCGCGCCCGCCGGCGTGCGGATAACCAGCGACTGCGCCTCGGGAATGGAGTGCGCCATGCGGATGAACTGTAGCGAGAACGGCGGCAGCTCGAAGGAGGCGCCGGGCTGCACCACGCGCAGCGGCACCTCGGGCAGCAACTGCGCCTCGGTGAGCTTGCGGCGCAGCACCGCGGCGGTGAACGGGGTGGCGTAGACCGGGCAGCGCAGCGAACGCCACAGATAGGGCACGCCGCCGACATGGTCCTCGTGCGCGTGGGTGATCACCAGGCCGACCAGCCGGTCGCGCCGCTCGGCGATGAAGCCGGGGTCGGCCACCATGATGTCGACCTCGGGGTGCTCGGAGCCGCCGAAGCCGATGCCGCAGTCGACCGCCAGCCACGAGTCGCCGCAGCGGTAGAGGTTCAGGTTCATCCCGATCTCGCCGGTCCCGCCCAGCGGCAGGAAGGCAAAATCCGCGTTCGCACGCACCATCGTTCAGCCCGCTCCATCAGCTTCCCGCCGGAGCGGGCCGCGTTCATTCATGGTCGGGCAGATGACGTGCCCGGTCCGGGCTCCATCTGGGAACCGGATTCTGCTCCGCCAGCATGCGCAGCCCGTCCAGCGTCAGATCCGGATCGATGCGCTCGAACACCATCGTGCCCTCGGCGAGCAGCGGGGCCAGCCCGCCGGTGCCGATCACCTTCAGCCGCCCCGCATACTCCGCCCGGATGCGCGCGACCATGCCTTCGATCATGGCGACATAGCCCCAGTATATGCCGGATTGCATGGCAGCAATGGTGTTGGTGCCGATCACCGCCTGCGGGCGGCCGATGCCGATGCGCGGCAGCCGGGCGGCGGCCTTGTGCAGGGCCTCGATGGACAGGTTGATGCCCGGCGCGATGACGCCGCCCAGGTATGCGCCGTTGACATCCACCACGTCGAAAGTGGTGGCGGTGCCGAAGTCGATCACCACCAGCGGGCCGGCATACTTGCGGTGGCCGGCGAGCGCGTTCAGCAGGCGGTCGGCGCCGACCTCCTCGGGGTTGTCCACCTTGATCTCGAAGCCCCAGTTGACGCGGGCGCGGGCGATCAGCGGCTCCACCTCGAACCAGTCGCGCACCAGCCGGCGCAGGTGGTAGAGCGCCGCCGGCACCACCGTGCCGATCACCGCGCCGGTGATGTCCGGGCGCTGCAGCCCGGCGTGCTGCAGCAAGGTGAGCAGCCACACGGCGTACTCGTCGGAGGTGCGCTGCGGCTCGGTGGCGATGCGCCAGTTGCCGCGCCAGGCCGTGCCGTCGTGCACCGCGGCCACCACGTTGGTGTTGCCGGCATCGATCACCAGCAGCATGGCGCCCTCCGTTTCCCTCAGGTCTGGTTGCCGATCGTCACCTCGCCGGCGGCGAAGGCCCGCACCCGCCCGCCGACCCGCAGCAGCAGCGAACCGTCGTCCGCCAGGCCGGCGAACGCGCCGCCCAGGGTCCGCTCGCCCAGGCGCAACGTCAACGTCGTGCCTTGCGCCGCGGTTCGGGCCAGGAAGGCGGCGCGCACCGCGGCGAAGCCGGCGCGGGCGCGCACCTCCCGCCAGCGCGACAGCGCCGCCAGCACCTGCCAGGCCACGGCCTCCGGCGACGGCGCGGGGCTGGCTTCGGCGAGGCAGGCGGTGGCGCGCCCCGGCACCTCCGGCGCGGCGGCAAGGTTGGCGCCGAGGCCGAGCGAGAGCCAGGCGAGGTTGCCCTGCGAGTCGGTGGCGCTCTCCGCCAGGATGCCGGCGAGCTTGCGGCCCCCCAGCAGCACGTCGTTGGGCCATTTCAGCGCCAGCGCGGCGGGGTCGGGCAGCTGCGCCGACAGCGCCTCGGCCAGCGCCACGCCGGCCAGCAGCGACCATTGCGAAGCCTCGCCCGCCGGCCCGCCGGGGCGCAGCAGCACCGAGAGGTAGAGCCCGCCCGCGGGGCCCGTCCAGGTGCGCCCGCGGGTGCCCCGGCCGGCGGTCTGTTCCTTCGCCAAAATGGCCAGCCCCTCGGGCTCGCCGGCCTCGGCGCGCGCGCGGCACAGATCGGCGGTGGACGGCAGGCTTGCGTGCATTTCGAGCCGCCAGCCGTCCCGCAACGTCACAAGACGAAAACCTTCGCGGCCGCCTCCGCCGCCGCCACGAACGGGGCGGGAAAAACGAAAAAGAAGGTGGTGAACAACGCGGTGCCGGCGGCCACCACCGAGAGCGAGGCCGGGCACGGATCGAACGCCTCAACCGCCGCGTCGAAGTAGATCACCTTGATGATGCGGATATAGTAGTAGGCGCCGATCACGCTGGTGAGCACGCCGATCACCGCCAGCGCCCACATGCCGGACTGCACGGCGGCGGTGAAGATGAAGTACTTGCCCCAGAAGCCGGCGAACGGCGGAATGCCCGCCATGCTGAACATGAAGATGGCGAAGGCCAGCGCCAGCCCCGGGTCGGTGCGCGCCAGCCCGGAAAGATCGGAAATCTGCTCCAGCATGCGGCCGCGGCGGCGCATCGCCAGAATGCAGGCGAAGGTGCCGGCGTTCATGAACACGTAGGTGAGCATGTAGATCAGCACGCCGCGCACGCCGGCCTGGCTGCCGGCGGCCAGCCCGATCAGCGCGTAGCCGATATGGCCGATCGACGAATAGGCCATCAGCCGCTTGATGTTGCTCTGCCCGATCGCCGCCAGCGAACCCAGCAGCATCGACAGCACCGACACCACCACGATGACCTGCTGCCATTGGCCGAGCAGGTGGCCGAACGGGGAGACCATGACGCGCACCAACAGCGCGATGCCGGCCACCTTGGGCGCGGTGCCCAGGAAGGCGGTGATCGGCGTGGGCGCGCCCTCGTAGACGTCCGGCGTCCACATGTGGAACGGCACGGCGGAGATCTTGAAGGCCAGCCCAGCGACGATGAACACGATGCCGACGATCAGCCCGGCCGAGGCATGGGTGGGATCGGCCAGCGCCTGACCCAGCTTGGCGAATTCCATGCTGCCGGCAAACCCGTAGACCAGCGATATGCCGTACAGCAGCAGCCCCGAGGCCAGCGAACCGAGAACAAAATACTTCAGCCCCGCCTCGGCGCTGCGCAGCTCGTCGCGGGCGAAGGCGGCGAGCACGTAGATCGACAGCGATTGCAGCTCCAGGCCGAGATAGAGCGACATCAGGTTGGTGGCCGAGACCATCACCAGCATGCCGACGGTGGCGTACAGCATCAGCACCGGGAACTCGAAGCGGCGCAGGTTCTCGTGCTCGGCGTAGTCGAGCGAGAGGATCACGCCGAGCGCCGCGGCGAACAGCACCAGCACCTTGGCGAAGGCGCTGAAATTGTCGGTGGTGAACAGCCCGTTGTAGCCCTGCCCGGCGGGGCCGGCGATAACCAGCACGGCGGCCAGCAGAAAGCCGCCGACGGTGAGCATGCTGCAGGTGGTGAAGCTCTCGCCCCGCCGCAGCACGCCGAACACCAGGATGCCCATGCCTGTGCAGGCCAGCACGATTTCTGGAAGTGCGAGGGTCCAGTTCATCGCGGCATCCCTCCGGCGAGCTGCACGGCGGTGGCCAGCGCCGCCTGGTGCTGCTCGACCATGGCGCCGACGCTGGCGTCCCAGAAGCCGCTGAAGCTGGAGGGGAAGATGCCCATCCACAGCGTCAGCACGACCAGCGGCGCGAACACCGCCACCTCGCGCGGCGACAGGTCGAGGATGTCGCGCAGCTCGACGCGGGTGAGCGCGCCAAAGATCACCCGGCGATACAGCCAGAGCATGTAGACCACCCCCAGGATCATGCCCAGCGAGCCCAGCAGGGCGAGCCAGAAGTTCACCTTGAAGGCGCCGACCAGCACCAGGAACTCGCCGACGAAGCCCGAGGTGCCGGGCAGGCCGGCGCTCGCCAGGGTGAACAGCATGAACACGAAGGCATAAACCGGCATGCGGTCGGCCAGCCCGCCGTAGCGGGCAATCTCGCGCGTGTGCATGCGGTCGTAGATGACACCGACGCAGAGGAACAGCGCGCCGGAGACGATGCCGTGGCTGAGCATCTGGAACATCGCGCCGGAGATGCCCTGGACGTTGAAGGTGAAGATGCCGATGGTCACCACGCCCATATGCGCCACCGACGAATAGGCGATCAGCTTCTTCATGTCCGACTGCGCCAGCGCGACGTAGGACGTGTAGATCACCGCCACCACCGACAGCGCGAACATCAGCGGCGCCAGTTGCGCCGAGGCGGTGGGCAGCATGGGCACCGAGAAGCGCAGGAACCCGTAGGCCCCCATCTTCAGCAGCACGCCGGCCAGGATGACCGAGCCCGCGGTGGGCGCCTCGACATGCGCGTCCGGCAGCCAGGTGTGCACCGGCCACATCGGCACCTTGACCGCGAAGGAGGCGAGGAAGGCCAGGAACAGCCAGGTCTGCATCGCGGCCGGGAAGGTGGTGTGCAGCAGGGTCGGAATGTCGGTGGTGCCGGCGGTGAGCCACATCGCCAGCAGCGCCAGCAGCATGAGGACGGAACCGGCCAGCGTGAACAGGAAGAACTTGATCGCCGCGTAGACCCGCCGCGGGCCGCCCCAGACCCCGATGATGAGGTACATCGGGAGCAGCACGCCCTCGAAGAACATGTAGAAAACCACGAAGTCCAGCGCTGCGAACATGCCGACCATCATGGTTTCCAGCACCAGGAAGGCGAGCATGTACTCGCGCACCCGCACGGTGATGGCGTCCCAGCTCGCCAGGATGCAGATCGGTGTCAGCACCGTGGAGAGCAGCACGAACAGCACCGAGATGCCGTCCACGCCGAGCTTGTAGGTGATGTTCCATTGCGGCAGCCAGGCCGCGGTCTCGACGAACTGAAAGCCCGCCTCGGACTGGTCGAAGCGCACCCACAGCACCAGCGAAAGGGCGAGCACGACCAGGCTGGTCCACAGCGCGGTCCAGCGCGCGTTGGCGGCGACCGTCGCCTCGTCGCCGCGCACCGACATGATGATGACGCCGCCGAGCAGCGGCAGCCAGGTGAGCAGCGAGAGCAGGGGAAAGCCCACGGTGTTCATGGCGCTCACCCCACTACCAGCACGAGGAGCACGATGCAGCTTGCCACCACGAGGCCGATCAGCATGGCGAAGGCATAGACCGCGATGGAGCCGCTCTGCAGCTTGACGGCCTGCTCGGAGCCGTCGGTGGCCAGCGTGGCGAGGCCGTTGGGCACGCCGTCGATGAGGGTGGCGTCGCCGACCTGCCAGAACAGGCGGGCCAGCGTGAGCGAGGGCCGCACCAGCACGGCGTCGTAGGCCTCGTCGAAATACCACTTGTTCAGCAGGAACTGGTAAAGCCCGCGGAACCGTGCGGCCAACAGACCCGGCAGCGTGGGGGCCGCCATGTAGAGCAGGTAGGCGACCACGATGCCGGCCAAACCCGCCACCGATGGCGACATGCCCACCCAGGCCGGCAGTTCCTCCATGGCGGCGAGCACGTGGTTGCCCGGCGCCACCTGGATGGACTGGCCCCAGAAATGCGTCCAGTCCGGCCCGAGCAGTTGTTCGTGGAAGATGAAGCCGGTCACCACCGCGCCGATCGCCAGCAGCACCAGCGGCACGATCATCACCGGCGGGCTTTCGTGCACGTGCGCCATGGTGTGCGCGTCGGCGCGCGGGGCGCCGTGGAAGGTCAGGATGATGAGGCGCCAGGAATAGAACGCGGTGAGGAAGGCAACGAGCAGGCCGCACCAGAAGCCGTAGGCGCCGATGCCGGTGTCCGCCGCGTAGGCCGCTTCCAGGATGGCGTCCTTGGAGTAGTAGCCGGCGAACGGGAACACGCCGGCCAGCGACAGGCTGCCCGCCCACATGACGATGTAGGTCAGCGGGATGCGCTTCCAGATGCCGCCCATGCGGCGCATGTCCTGCTCGTCCGAGAGCGCGTGGATGACGCTGCCGGCGGCGAGGAACAGCAGCGCCTTGAAGAAGGCGTGCGTCAGCAGGTGGAAGATCGAGGCCTGGTAGGCGCCGACGCCGGCGGCGATGAACATGTAGCCGAGCTGCGAACAGGTGGAATAGGCGATCACCCGCTTGATGTCGTTCTGCACGCAGCCGACGGTGGCGGCGAACAGCGCGGTCGAGGCGCCGATGAAGGTGATGAAGGCGAGCGCGCCCGGGGCATAATCGATCACCGGCGAGAACCGCGCGATCAGGAACACGCCGGCGGTGACCATGGTGGCGGCGTGGATGAGGGCGGAAACCGGGGTCGGGCCTTCCATGGCGTCGGGCAGCCACACGTGCAGGCCGAGCTGCGCGGACTTGCCCATCGCGCCGATGAACAGCAGGAAGCCGACGACCTCGAAGGCGCGCCACGACGTGCCGAACAGCACGAAGCGGTCGGCGGCGTGTTGGCCCACCCCGGCGAAGATGGTGGAGAAGTCTATCGAACCGAACGTCCAGAACACCAGCGCGATGCCAAGGGCAAAACCGAGGTCGCCGATGCGGTTGACGATGAACGCCTTGATGGCGGCGGCGCAGGCGCTGGGGCGGTCGTACCAGTAGCCGATCAGCAGGTAGCTCATCAGCCCGACGCCTTCCCAGCCGAAGAACAGCTGGGCCAGGTTGTCGGCGGTCACCAGCATCAGCATGGCGAAGCTGAACAGGCTCAGGTAGCTGAAGAAGCGCCAGATGGTGGAGTCGTGCGCCATGTAGCCGACGCTGTAGATGTGGATCAGCGTGGCGACGCAGGTGACCATGGCCACCATGACGGCGGACAGCGCGTCGTAGCGCAACGCCCAGTTCACATGGAAGCTGCCGGCCTCGATCCAGGTGCCGAGCGAGACCACGCTGGGCGAGCCGCCCTGGTAGACCAGCTGGATGAAGGCGGCGACGCCGCAGGCCGAGGCCAGCAGCATGCAGAGAATGGTGACCGCCTGGGCGGCGCGGTCGCCGATGGCCTTGCCGAACAGGCCGGCGGTGGCGGAGCCGAACAGCGGCGCGAAGACGGCGACGGCGAACAGCATCGACTCAGCCCTTCATCAGGTTCACGTCCTCGACCTGGATCGAGCCGCGATTGCGGAAATAGACGACCACGATGGCGAGCCCGATCGCCGCCTCGGCCGCGGCGACGGTAAGGGTGAACATGACGAACACCTGCCCGACCATGTCGTCGAGCGAGGCCGAGAAGGCCACCAGGTTGAGGTTGGCGGCGAGCAGAATCAGCTCGATCGACATCAGGATGACGATGACGTTCTTGCGGTTCAGGAAGATGCCGAAGATGCCCAGCACCAGCAGCAGCGCACCGACGAACAGGTAGTGGAACAGTCCGACCACCATCAGTGCTGCCCTCCGCCGTGGGCGTGGGGTGGAGGCGCGGCCGGCTTGGGCCGCAGGATGCCCAGCGAGGCGACGCCGGCGCGGCTCGGCACGTCGATCAGTTCGAGCGTGTCGCCGGGGGTGCGGCCGACCTGGTCGGCGATGACCTGCCGGCGCGAACGGGCGCTGCCGCGCAGCGTCAGCACGATGGCGCCGATCATCGCCACCAGCAGCACCAGCCCGGCGGCCTGGAATAGGAAGATGTAGTCGGTGTACAGCAGGCGGCCGAGCTGGGCGGTGTTGTGCAGTTCGACGGCGCGCGGCGCGAAGCGCAGCGTGGCGGCCTCGGGGGCCACCTTCCAGCCGGCCAGCACGAACACCAACTCCGCCAGCAGCACCGCGCCGACCGCCAGCCCGACCGGCAGGAAGCGCTGGAAGCCGCCGCGCAGCGCGGCGAAGTCGACGTCCAGCATCATCACGACGAACAGGAACAGCACCGCGACCGCGCCGACGTAGACGATGACCAGGATCAGCGCCAGGAATTCGGCCCCGGCCAGCAGGAACAGCGCCGCGGCGTTGAAGAAGGCGAGGATCAGGAACAGCACGGCGTGCACGGGGTTGCGCACCGACACCACCATGGCAGCCGATGCCAGCAGGATGGCGGCGAACACGTAGAACATGAGAGCGGCGATCATCGCGCTCTCCTGCCGGACCGGTCGTGGGGAATACTCATGCTCGTTCTCTCGCCCTCAGCGGTACGGCGCGTCCATCTCGAGGCGGCGGGCCAGTTCGGGCTCCCAGCGGTCGCCGTTCTCGAGCAGTTTCTTCTTGTCGTAGAGCAGCTCCTCGCGCGTCTCGGTGGCGAACTCGAAATTCGGCCCCTCGACGATGGCGTCCACCGGGCAGGCCTCCTCGCAAAGGCCGCAGTAGATGCACTTGGTCATGTCGATGTCGTAGCGCGTGGTCCGCCGCGACCCGTCCGCGCGCGGCTCGGCTTCGATGGTAATGGCCTGGGCCGGGCAGATCGCCTCGCACAGTTTGCAGGCGATGCAGCGTTCCTCGCCGTTCGGGTAGCGGCGCAACGCGTGCTCGCCCTTGAAGCGCGGGCTGATCGGGCCCTTTTCGTAGGGGTAGTTGATCGTGACCTTGCGCCGGAACATGTAGCGGAAGGTCAGCGACATGCCGCTGAGCAGCTCGCTCAGCAGCATGCCGCGCGCGGTACGGTCGAGGAAACCCATCAGCGTGCTCCGTCAGGCATGCGGCAGCCATCCGAACGCCAGCAGCGCGCCGGCCGTGATCACCAGCCAAACCAGGGAGAGCGGCAGGAACACCTTCCAGCCCAGCCGCATGAGCTGGTCGTAGCGATAGCGCGGGAAGGTCGCGCGCACCCACAGGAAGAAGAACAGGCAGAAGCAGATCTTCCCGATCATCCAGATCGGCCCGAGTTCCGGCCACAGCCCGAACGGCCCCCACCAGCCGCCCAGGAACAGGATGCTGGTCAGCGCGCTCATCAGGAACATGTTGGCGTATTCGCCAAGGAAGAACAGGCCGAACGCCATCGAGCTGTATTCGACGAAGAACCCGGCGACGATCTCGCTCTCACCCTCGGGAATGTCGAACGGCGCCCGGTTCGTTTCGGCAAGAGCAGATATGAAGAACACCACGAACATCGGGAACAGCGGAATGCAGAACCAGATGTGCCGCTGCGCCTTGATGATGTCGTTCAGGTTCAGGCTGCCGACGCACAGCAGCACCGAGACGAGAACAAACCCCATCGAGACCTCGTAGCTGACCATCTGCGCCGCCGAGCGCATGGCGCCCAGGAAGGCGTATTTCGAGTTGCTCGCCCAGCCCGCGATGACGACGCCGTAGACGCCGAGCGAGGAGATCGCGAACAGATAGAGGATGCCGACATTGATGTCCGCGATCGCCCAGCCGTCGTTCATCGGCACCACCGCCCAGGCGATCATGGCGAGCGAGAAGGTGAGCAGCGGCGCCATCAGAAACAGCGCCCGGTTGGCGCCGGTGGGGATGACGGTCTCCTTGAAGATCATCTTGATGGCGTCGGCGAACGGCTGGAACAGGCCGAACGGCCCGACCACGTTGGGGCCGCGGCGCAACTGCATGGCCGCCAGCACCTTGCGCTCGACATAGGTGAGGTAGGCGACACCCATCAGCAGCGGCACCAGGATGGCGAGTGCCTTGAGCACCGTGAGCACGAGGATGCCGAACGGGGTGGCGAGGAATGCGGCCATCGCGTCCTACTCCGCTGCCTGGGCCGGCGCCGGCGCGTAGACGCGCGTGCATTCGGCCATTGTGGGGCTGGCGCGGCTGATCGGGTCGGTGCGGTAGTAGTTGTCGATCCACGGCGCGAAGGCGGTGGGGCGCATGCGGGCCGGATCGCCGGCGGGGCCGGTAGCGTCGCCGCAGCCGAAGCGCGGCAGGATGTCGAGCCGTGCGAACACCGGATTGACCTGCTCCAGCCGCGCCCGCAGCGCCGCGATGTCGTCGTACGGCAGGGTGTGGCCGACATAGGCGCTGAAGGCGCGCAGGATCTTCCAGTCCTCGCGCGCCTCGCCCGGCGGAAACACCGCCAGCGCGCCGCGCTGCACCCGGCCCTCGGTGTTCACGTAAGTGGCGTTCTTCTCGGTATAGGCCGCGCCGGGCAGGATGACGTCCGCGCGGGCGGCGCCCCGGTCGCCATGGCTGCCCTGGTAAACGACAAAAGTGTCGCGGCCGATGGCGGCGGTGTTCACCTCGTCGGCGCCGAGCAGCCACAGCAGGTCCACCCCGCCGCCCAGCATCTGCCCGAGCGGCTTGCCGCGGGGTCCCGGCAGGAAGCCGAGATCGAGCGCGCCGACCCGGGCGGCGGCGGTGTGCAGCACGTTGAAGCCGTGCCACTCGGCCGTCAGCATGCCGGTGGCCGCGGCGAGCTGCCAGCAGGCCGCCAGCACATCGGCCCCGTCCGGCCGCGCCAGCGCGCCTTGGCCGAGCACCAGCATCGGCCGCTTCGCCGCCTTCAGCGTGTCGGCGAAGCCGTGCCGGCCCGCCAGCAGCGCCGCGATGGTCTCCGGCCCGTCGCCAATGACCGCCGCGTCGTAGGTAAGCTCGGCCGCCGGGCCGATCAGCGCCACCGGCATGTTGTTCTGCAGCCAGCGCTTGCGGATGCGCGCGTTGATCAGCGGCGCCTCGCGGCGCGGGTTGGCGCCGACGATCAGCAGCGCGTCCGCCTCCTCGATGCCGGCGATGGAGGTGTTGAACAGATAGAAGTCGCGCCGCGCCGCATCGGCATGCGCCCAGTCCTGCCGGCAATCGAGATTGGCCGAGCCGAGAGCGGTGAACAAATCCTTCAGCGCCAGCATGCTTTCCGCATCGGCCAGGTTGCCGGCGATGGCGCCGATGCGGGCGCCCTCGAGGCCCTGCAGCTTCGCCTCGATGGCGGCGAAGGCCTCGGGCCAGGACGTGCGCCGCAGCGTGCCGTGCTGGCGTACCCAGCAGCTGTCCAACCGCCGGCGGCGCAAGCCGTCGATGGCGAAGCGGCCCTTGTCGGCCAGCCACTCCTCGTTGACGTCCTCGTTCAGGCGCGGCAGCACGCGCAGCACCTCGGCGCCGCGGCTGTCCACGCGGATGGCGGCGCCCACCGCATCCAGCACGTCCACGCTGTCGGTCTTCTTCAGCTCCCAGGGCCGCGCCACGAACGCGTAGGGTTTCGACGTCAACGCGCCGACCGGGCAAATGTCAATCAGGTTGCCGGAGAGTTCAGAAGTCAGCGCCTTTTCCACGTAGGTGCCGACTTCCATGTTCTCGCCGCGCGCAGTGGCGCCGAGTTCGGACACGCCGGCGATCTCGGTGGAGAAGCGGATGCAGCGCGTGCAGTGGATGCAGCGCGTCATCACGGTCTGCACCAGGGGGCCGAGATACTTGTCCTTCACCGCGCGCTTGTTCTCGGCATAGCGCGAGTGGTCCATGCCGTAGCCCATGGCCTGGTCCTGCAGGTCGCACTCGCCGCCCTGGTCGCAGATCGGGCAGTCCAGCGGGTGGTTGATGAGCAGGAACTCCATCACCCCGCGGCGCGCCGCGCGCACCATCGGCGTGTCGGTGTGCACCACCATGCCGTCGGCGACCGGATAGGCGCAGGAGGCGAACGGCTTGGGCGGCGCCTTTTCGATCACGACCAGGCACATGCGGCAGTTGCCGGCGACCGAGAGGCGCTCGTGGTAGCAGAAGCG
>CAIMEK010000923.1 GCA_903839965.1 uncultured Acetobacteraceae bacterium
CGAAGGCGACAATTGACGGCTGTCGCGGGCGGCGTGAACCCGGACAAGGCGGGCGTTCAGCCCCAGGGCGGATGCCCGCCTGGGAGGGTGACGTGAGCCGCGATCTGGCGGGACGGAGGGCGTGCGCAGACACCGCGGTGGTTGGGGGGCGCGGAGACGATCACTGGATCGGGGACGACGGCGGCGGGAGAGCCTGCAAGACGGCGCTACCGCCGACGCGCTGCGGGCAGTCTGTGACCTCGACCTGACCGACCTTCAGGCGATCGACCCACCGCGAGGGTTTGGCAGGGACTGACCATCCCGGTCCCCAGGCCCACCACCCCTCGCATCGTCGGGGCGAGACGACACCCCTGGGAGTGTTCCAACTGACCAAGACGCCAGAAGGCCCCCACGGGGGCCTTCTGGCGTTCGTCCCTGATGCATTTTTACTCCGGCACGCCGATGCATTTTCTCTCCGGCGTTGACACGTCTTGACCGATTGCAAGACGACCTCCTTGTCCGGAGCCACATGTCACCTGCGCGAGACCGCCGCACCCGACCCTTCTCAGACCTTCGGGTCCAACCCGCCAAGGTCCGGTCCCAGGGAGTAGCGGCCGCATTCTCGGGGCGTGATGACCGGCGGCTACTCGCGCAGCCTTTCCCCCGCCATCACCTTCATGCCGCCGATCAACTCCTTGGCCGGCTGGAACACCAGCTTGACCACTCCCGCCATCTACGGCGCCAACTGCTTCAGCATTGCGGCGACCCCGAGGAGCGTCGCGGTAAAATGTCGTGGCCGCAGACGTGCATCCGGCCCGCCACGGTGCTGGCTCAGGGCAACCCGGTCGCCTCCTGGATCGGCAGCGCGTCCATGCCCGCGCGGATGGCAATCACGTGGCTCGGTCGGGCGACCTCGATCAGCCCCACGACGCCGGTCTTCGCCACGCCGTTGCGATGCGGAATGCCGAGCCGTTCCAGCTCCCGCGCGACGACGCCGGCGGTGCGGATTTCCTCGAAGGCGAGTTCGGGATGCGCGTGGATGTCGCGCCGGATGGCGATCAGGCCGGCCGCGACGGCGGCGGTCGCGTCACGGATGACGGCAGTGGGGTCGTTCGCATTGGGCATGGATGCCGATCCTTGGAAAAGCGGGCCGGCATCAAGCGAGGGTAGCCGACGAAGCTCAATGCCTGATCAGGATCAGCGACAGCGGCTCGATATAGGTAATGAGCAGCAGCACGACGATCATCGCCGCCAGCAGCGGCAGCAGCGCCTTGGTTGCGGCGCCGATGCTGACCCTGGCAAGCTTCGCGGAAATGAACAGCGCCGGCCCCACCGGCGGGTGCACCAGGGCAATCGCCAGGTTGAAGGTGACGACGACGCCAAAATGCACCAGGTTGATGTGGTATGCCTGCGCCATCGGCAACAGTAGCGGAGCGGTCAGCAGCATTGCCGGCAGCGGCTCGATGAACATGCCGAGCAGCAGCAGGAACACGTTGACCAGCAGCAGGAACTCCCATGGATGAGTGGCGACGCTGGCGACCCACGCCGCCA
This sequence comes from uncultured Acetobacteraceae bacterium, assembly GCA_903839965.1. GTDB lineage: Bacteria > Pseudomonadota > Alphaproteobacteria > Acetobacterales > Acetobacteraceae > Rhodovastum. Next base: position 1,531 of record CAIMEK010000923.1, read on the forward strand.
GTTCCACCGCGACCTGCTCGGCGGTGATCAACCAGGAAAGCGCACCGGTCGCGCCCACGATCAGCATCACCACCGAACTCGTGCGGAGCGCGCGCAGCAGCATGGCCGGCAAATCGCGCACGGTAATGTCCCGGTAAAGCCCAAGCGACATCACGAGGCCGTAGATAACCGACACGGCGGCGGCTTCGGTGGGGGTGAAAAAGCCTGACCAGATGCCGCCGACAACGATGACCGGCATCACCAACGCAGGGCCGGCATCCTTGAACGCCGCCCACATTTCCCGCCCGCTCGCCCGCTCGCTGCCATTGTCGCAGCCGGTCTTCTTGCCGTACCACACGCAGACCAGCGACAGGATGATGGCGGCAACGAAGGCAGGAATGAGTCCGGCCATGCCCAGCTGTTTCATCGAGGCGCCGGAAAGGAAGGCGAACACCAGGAACGGGATCGACAGCGGCATCAGCAGCGCGAGCGTTCCGGCCACCGCCAGCAGCGCCGCGATGAAGGGCCGCGGATAGCCGCGCGCCGCCATCGCGGGCACCACCATCGAGCCGATCGCCGCCGTATCGGCCAGCGCGGAGCCGGAGACGCCCCCGAACATGAGGCATGAGGCGACGGTCACGATGCCCAGGCCACCCGGCAAAAAGCCAAGTACCGTCCGCGTGAAGTTGACGATCCGCATGCCGATCCCCCCGTGCGACAGCAGTTCGCCGGCGAAGATGAAAAGCGGCACCGCAATCAGCATGAACGGTTCGACGCCGCTGATATACGACAGGAAGATCGTCTCCAGCGGATAGTCGAAACCCTTGATCCAGATGATCCCGGCGGTGGATACCAGCAGCGACCACAGCAGCGGCACGCCGGCCAGTGCGATCAGGAGGAAAAGTCCGAAAATCTCCAGCGCAAGCATCGGTCAGTCCTCGTACCGCTCGGCGCGCGGCAACCCGCGCGCGATCTGGCTCAGGTCGTAGAGCACGAACACAAGAGTTGCGGCCGAACCGATCGGCAGCCCGAGGTACTCGAACGACATCGGCCAGCCCAGCACCGAAAGGGTATCGACCCAGGCCGACCGCGCGATGCCGATGCCGTACCAGATCAGCAGGCAGAGCACGAAGGCCGCCACCAGTTGCGCCATCGCATCCGCCCACTGGTGGGGCCGGGGTGCCAGAAAATCCACGATCTCGGTGATGGCGATGTGCTCGCCCCGGCGCGCCGCCGACGCGCCGCCCATGAAGGTCACCCAGACCATCAGCAACTGGGTCAACTCCGTCGTCCACGCGTTGTCGTGGCCGATCTGGTGCAGCACCACATTGCCGAAAACCAGAATGACGATGGCTGCACCCATCGCGACGGTAACCCCGTCAACGAGCGTCCCAAAGACGCGAATGAATGCAGGCGGCTCGCGGACACTGGTGCTCATGGGCAATCCGGTCGGTCGGAAGCAATGGTGAAAGCGGCAACCGCCCGCGCCCTGGGCGATCAGGCGCGGCGGAAGCCGCAACCGGATCGCCCAGGGCCAGGCGCCTGGGATGGTTATGCCTTCTTGATGGCCTCGAGGTCGGCGAGGAACGCATCCACGTCCGCGCCGTATTTTTGCCGGGCCTGCGCGATCACCGGCTGCACCGCGGCGCGCCACGGCGCGATATCCGGCTTGGCAATATGCGCGCCCAGCCCCGACATCTCCTTGACCTGGCGCTCATCGTTGGCCCGCACGGTCTCGCGGCTCCAGGTTGCGGCCTCCCTCGCCGCTTTGGTGATCGCCTCGCGGTCGGCCGGCGAAAGCTTCTGCCAGGTCCGCTCCGAGATGGTGAGCGGGATCGGGCTGTACACGTGCTGCGTCAACGTCACGTACGGGGCAACTTCATAAAACTTGTTGGTGTAGATCGTGTCGATCGGGTTTTCCTGCCCGTTGACCGTCCCCTGCTGGATCGCCAGATAGACTTCGGGGAGCGGAATGATCTGCACGCCAAAGCCCATCGCTTCCAGCGTCCAGCGCATCATTTCGTTGGGGAAGCTGCGGATCTTCATCCCTTTCGCGTCGGCGGGCGTCAGCACCTGGGTCTTGGTGGTGATGCTGCGGAAGCCGGCCTCGAAGGTTGAAAGGTAGCGGAAGCCGAACTCCGGGCCCTTGGCGTACTGCGCCTGCATCCACTTCGACCCGTCGTAGAGCTTCCAGCCCTGCTCGTAGGTCTCGATCATGAACGGTAGCGCGGTCAGGTTCATCGTCGGAATGTGCGTGGCATAGGTGCCGGCGCCGGTGACGGTGAAATCGAGCCCGCCCATATGCAACTGCTGGACGCTCTTGGCGTCGTCGGCAAGCTGGCCGGCCGGATAGATCTGCAGCTTGTAGCGACCCTGCGTGTACTGCTCGATCTTCTGCCCGAACAGCTCGGCCGCCTTCTGCCGTGCGCCGCCGGGCTGGTCGGTGTGGCTGAATTTCAGCACCGCCGCCGATTGCGCGCGAACGTACGGGCCAGAGATCAGCACTCCGGTCGATGCAATCGCGGTACCCTGCAGGAATTTTCTGCGGTTCATTGGACGTCCTCCTCGATGATGGTCAAGCTGGGGCTGCGCCGGGAGCTTCCGGCGCCAGGGGATCGAAGGATGCAAGCTCGATGCGGCAATGGCTGGCCGCCGAGCGATAGACCGCCTCCTGCACGCGCAGGTTGGCGAGATACGCGCGCGCGGTGTTCTCCACCGGCGCACCGGAAGCGAAATGCGCGACCACATGCCGCTGCAGCCGTTCGCAGGCGCCGCCCCCCCAGGTTTCGTCGGGGCCGCGGTCGTAGGCATGCGGAACCTCAGGCTGCTGGTGCGGCTTCCACCAGAGCCGGCCATCGCCGTCCAGCCGCAAGACGCCGGCCGAGCCCTCGATCCAACCTTCGCCCATGGTGCGGCGCGGATTGGCGGCGACATGGTCGTTCAGCCGGTTGCCGTCGAGCAGCCCGGTGGCTCCGCCGGCGTAGTCGAACACGATATACCCCGCGTCCTCACCGGCGATGATCGGATTGATCCGCCGCAGACCGGCATAGACCGCAACAATCTCGCCCATCAGGAAGCGGAAGGTGTCGATCCAGTGGATCGCGGTTTCCCTGACCAGGAATTTCGGCATCTGCTGGAAGTAGGGCTGCCGGTCGAGATAGGCGAGCGGCCCCTGCCCGTCGCCCGGCCGCAGCCGGAACGCGGCCGAATGCAGCGTGCCCAGTCTGCCCGCCTCGATCAGCTGGCGTGCCTCGCGGTACCAGGGTTGCCAGCGGAAGTTCTCGTGCACGATCAGCGGCACCTTCGCCCGCTCGGCAAGTTCGGTGATGGCGACCGCGTCGGCGTAGGACGTGCCGAACGGCTTCTGGCAGATCGTGGGGATGCCGCGCGCGATCGTCTTGGCGACAAAGGCACGATGCGTTTCGGGCGGCGTGATGATGTCCACGAGGTCGGGCTTCAGCGCGTCCAGCGCCGCGTCGAGGTCGCCCAGGACCTGGGCAACGCCATGGCGGTCGGCCATCGCCCGCGCCTTCGCCTGGTCACGGTTGACGATCGCCACGCATTCGGCGTCCGCGATGTTGCGCCAGCCCAGGTACTGGAACTGGCTGAAGTAGCCGGCGCCGACGCCGAGCACACGGAGCGGCTGTGTCATGCCTGCGCCGCCGCCGCGCGCGTGCGTTCCGCCACTCGCTTCTGGTGCTGGCCGATGCCCACCACGATGACGCAGCCGATCACCTGCATCGCCAGGATCGGCGACAGCGCCCACAGGTAGCTTCCGGTCAGGTCGCGCAACGCGCCGATCAGATAGGTGCCGAGAAACCCGCCGAGGTTGCCCAGCGCGTTGATCATCGCCAGCCCCGCCGCGACCGCACTGGCCGAGAGGGTCTCGGTTGCCAGCGCCCAGAACGGCGCCTTGATGCTGAACGTGCCGACCAGCGTAAGGGTCAGGAAGAACACCACCGGCCAGAACTGCTTCGAGAGCACGCAGCCGGTGAGCGCGAGCACGGACAGCCCGAGCGGCAGCACGGTGAAGGAGATCCGCTTGCCCCGGCGGTCGGAGTAGAGCGCCCACACGATCATCGCCACCGAGGCGATGCCGAACGGCACCGAGTTGATCAGCCCGGCCTGCATGTTGGTCAGCCCGAACGATTTCAGGATCTGCGGCTGCCAGATCGACAGTCCGTTCGACGCCGCCGAGCCGCCCGCATAGACCAGGGCCAGCAGCAGCACCTGCGGATTGAACATGATCGACCAGGTGCGGTGCTCCCGCACCATCCGGACCTCGCGCCGCTGCTCATCCTCGAGCTTGGCGGTCAACCATGCGCGCTTCTCGCTGGTGAGAAAGTGCGCATCCTTCGGTCGATCCGGTAGGACGACGAGCGTCACCAGCCCGAGCAGGACCGGTAGGAGCCCTTCCACGAGATACAGCCATTGCCAGCCCCTGAGCCCGGCCAGTCCGTCTAGTTCCAGCAGCAGCGAGGAAATCGGCGAGCCGACGAAGCCGGAGATCGGCACCGCGACATAGAACAGGCTGACCATGCGCGCGCGGTACTCGGCGGGGAACCAATAGGTCAGGTAGAGCAGCACGCCCGGAAAGAACCCGGCCTCGGCGGCACCGAGCAGCAGGCGGAGCGAGTAGAAGGACCACGGCCCGACGACAAAGGCGGTCGCGGCGGCGACGAGGCCCCAGGTGATCATGATCCTGGCGATCCACACCCGCGCGCCGAACCGCTGCAATGCCAGGTTGCTCGGCACCTCGCAGAGGAAATAGGTGAGGAAGAACAGTCCGCCGCCGAACCCGAACACCGAGGCAGTGAACCCCAGGTCCTTGTTCATCTGGAACGCGGCGAAGCCGACGTTGATGCGATCGATGAACGCCATCAGGTAGCAGACCATCAGGAACGGGATCAGCATCAGCGCGACCCGCCGGATGGTGCTGGTTTCCAACTCGGATTTTTCGGCCCCGCCCGCCTGCCCTGAAAACATCGATTTCCTCCCCAGCCGGCCCTTGGCCGTGCCGCTACAGGTTGGACGCGACAGCAGCCGCGATGGCGCGCGTGCCGTCCCGGCCGCCGAACTCGAACGGCTTCAGCGTGCCGCTCGCGAACACCGCATCGACCGCGCGTTCGATCCGCATGGCGTCCTCGGCGAGCGCATCGATGCCGTTTCGCTCCGCCAGCCAGTCCAGCATCATCGCCGCCGAAAGGATCATCGCGGTCGGGTTCGCCTTGCCCTCGCCGGCGATATCGGGCGCCGAGCCGTGGCAGGGCTGGAACAGGGCGTGATCGTCGCCGACATCGCCCGATGGTGCCATCCCCATGCCGCCGACCAGCCCGGCGGTGAGGTCGGACAGGATGTCGCCGTACATGTTCTCCATCACCATCACGTCGTAGTCCCAGGGCTTGCGGATCATGTCGAGCGCGGTGGCGTCGATGTAGTTGTGGCGCGCCTCGACCCCGGGGAAGCGAACCGCACGCTCATCGAAAATTTTGCGGAAGAACGCCATCGAGCGGAACACGTTGGCCTTGTCCACACAGGTCACGGCGCCTGGGCGCCCGCGGGTCCGGTGGCGGCGCTCGGCGAGGCGGAACGAGAAGTCGTGCACACGCTCCGAGCCGTGGCGGGTGATGACCATGGTGTCGCGCACCTCGCGGTCCTCGATCACCTCGCCCTTGCCGCGCGACGTGAACAGCCCCTCGGTCGATTCGCGAATCACCACGAGGTCGATGTTGGCGGCGCGCGGATCGGCGAGCGGCAGCTTCACGCCCGGAATGACCCGCGCCGGCCGCACGCCGGCATACAGATCCAGCCGCACGCGCAAATCGAGCTGCGGCGCGATTTCGGTGCCGTCCTCGTAGCGGATCTCCGGCCAGCCCATGGCACCGAACAGGATGGCGTCGGCCGCGCGCGCTGCTTCGAACGTTGCCTCCGGCAGGGCGTCGCCGGTCGCCTTGTAGTGCTGGGCGCCGGCCGGGTACGAGGCGAACCGGAATCCGTACGCCGCATTGTGCGCGAGCTTTTCCAGCAGCGGCATGGTCGCCTCGATCACTTCCGGACCGATGCCGTCACCGGGCAGCACGGCGATGTCGAAGATGCGATTGGCAATCGTCATGAGTTTCTCACAAGGTTTTCAGTTGGTAGTGTTCGAGGATGGCGAGCAGTTCCCGGGCGCCCCGCTCGCGGTGCGCCCGATAGGAATCGAACGCCGCGCGGCCGTCGCCGGCGCAGATCTTCTCCAGCATGTCCCGGTGCTCCTGGGTCGAACGAACCGGCCTGGGGCGCATGCGCAGCGTGACCATCCGCGCGCGATGGGCGCGGTCCCAGCAATTCTGCACCGCCTCGATGAGCAGGCGGTTTCCCGACAGCGCGACGAGATGGCGATGGAAATTTTCGTCCGCGGCGGCCCAGGAATCGCGGTCGTCGGCCTCAAGCGCACACTCCATGTCGCGGGACGCGGCCTTCAGCGGCTCCAGTTGCTCCTCGCCGGGCCGCCGGCGCGCGACCAGTTCCGCGGCCATCGCCTCAAGCGCGGTCAGCATCTGGTAGATGTCGCGCATGTCGTCGGCCGAGACCGGCAGCACGCGCATTCCGTGGCGGGGAATCAGCTCGATGAGCCCTTCCTTCTGCAACCTGACCAGCGCTTCGCGCAGCGGCGTGCGGCTCATGCCCAGCTCAAGGGCAAGCTCCTGCTCGAGCACGCGATGCCCCGGCGGCCAGATATTATCGATGACGCGCTGGCGGATGGTCCGGTAGGCGGATTCGACCAGCGACGTTACCGCGCCGGGATCGGGGGGAACTGGCCGGGCGACGCCGGTTTTCACCTCGGCCAGGTCCAGTGCGCCAGCGCCACGCCCGCGACCGGCGAGCGGAACGCGTACACGGCATCGTCGAGCAGGCACCCGAGGTAGGCAGTGCGCCGGTCGGGCCCGCCGAAGGCGATGGAGGAGATGTTGCGCAGCACCCGGCTGTTCACGCCGTCGAGGTGCGGCCGGCCCATCTCGTCGGCGAGGTAGGCCCGCTCCACCCATTCCAGGTGTTGGGGATCGACGTCTTCGACGATGGTTGCGATGCTGCGGTCCGGCGCGACCCGCAGCACCCGGTTGCTGACCACCGACACGATCCACAGATGGCCTTCCTCGTCGAAGGCCATGCCGTCGGGCCAGGTGCCGGCGCCGTATTCCACGAACACCTCGCGCGGCCCGAGGCTGCCGTCGGCCCGCACCCGAAAGCGCGAGGTACGCCGCACGAAGGTCTCGTTGACGTACAGCCACTCGCCGCGCGCATCGAGGATCGCTTCATTGGTGTAGTCAAGGCCATCCGCGACGATCCGCGCGCCGCGGCCATCGACCAGCACGATGAAGCCGTCGTCGACATCGCGGCGATAGCCGAGCGCCCGCGGCACGCGGCGCGTGCTGACGGTGACCCACACCCGCCCGCTGGCATCTTCAGCCACGAAATTCGAAGGCGGCAGCGCCACCCCGTCCACCGCCTCGACGAACGGTCTGACCGAGCCGTCCCGGGCGAGCGCGAATACGCCGCCGACCTCCGCGCCGAGATCGGCGAACAGGAACGATCCGTCGCGCCGGAGCGCGATGCCGTTCGGCCGCGCCGGACGGCCACCGGGAAGTTCGCACCGATACAGCGCCTGGGTGCCGTCGGGTCGGATCTCGGCGATCCCGCCCCGCCAGTCCGCCGTGTAGAGGCTGCCCCGAGCCGTAGCGAGCACGCATTCGGGACGATTCAGTCCCGCGCCTATGCGCCTGATCGATGCCAAATCGACAGCACCGCGACCTGCGACACCCGGCATCGCGGCAATCCTCCCGATAAAGTCCGTGTGTGCGTTAACGTATACGTTACCTGTTCGGGGAGTCAAGAACGCTCAGTGCCAGCGGGTGCCGCCGTCGTACGCCAGCACGTAGCCGGCGCCGCCATCGGCCAGCTTGCGGCGCAGGTTGAAGATCAACCGGTTCATGCTGCGGTCTTCCGGCCGCCATGAAAGCAGTGTTCGTGCTTTTCGATTCACTCAACCGGCACATGCTGGGCTGCTACGGCGGCCGGCGCGTGCCGACCCCCAACTTCGACAGCCTGGCCGCACGCGGGGCGACCTACGACAACCATTACGTCGGCAG
>CAIMEK010000924.1 GCA_903839965.1 uncultured Acetobacteraceae bacterium
CGAAGAAGCGGGTGAGGCCGTAGGCCGCGAGCACGGACAGCACCAGGGCGATGGCGGTGGAACCCAGCGCCACCACCAGCGAATTGGCGAACCAGCGCAGCACGGGGCGGGTCGCCATGACGGTGGCGTAGGCGGCGAACGACCAGTTGGGCGAGATGAAGCCGGGCGGCGAGCGCATCACTTCCTGGATCGGCTTCAGCGAGGTGTTCACCATCCAGTAGAACGGGAACAGCGCCAGCAGCAGCGCCACCGCGAGCAGCACCCAGCGCAGGATGGCGGCGGGGCGCATCACTCGTCGGCCCGCGCGGCGCCGGTCAGCGCGATGTAGAGCGAAACAAAGCACAGCACGATCAGCAGCAGCAGCACGCCGACCGCGGCGCCGCCGCCCAGGTCGTTGCCGCGGAACGCCGTGTTGTAGAGCAGCGCCGGCAGGACCTCGGTGGCGCCGGCCGGGCCGCCGCCGGTGAGCACGGCGACGATGTCGAACTGGCGCACCGTGTTGATGACGTCGAGCGTGCAGGCCACCACGAGCAGATAGGAAAGCCCAGGCAACGTGATGTGGCGGAAGCGCGCCAGCGTGCCGGCGCCGTCGATGGCGGCGGCCTCGTACTGTTCCTTCGGAATGGTGGCGAGCCCGGCGCCCAGCAGCAGCATCATGAACGGCACGCCGCGCCAGACGTCGACCGCCACGATCGAGCCGAAGGCCAGCAGCGGCTCGCCCAGCCAGGAGCGGTTTTCCATCATCAGGCCGGTGGCGCGCAGCAGCCAGTTCAGCACGCCGAACTGCGGCTCCAGCAGCCACAGCCAGATGGTCGCGGCGATCGCCGGGGCGACCATCCAGGGCGTCAGCAGGGCGATGCGCAAGGCGGTGCGCGCCCGGCCGCTGTCCTGCAACAGCAGGGCCAGGCCGAGGCCGAGCGCGAGGTGCAGCACCACGGAGAGCGCCGTGAAGCGCACGGTGACCGAGAGCGCGTTCCAAAACGCCGCGTCGGCGAGGATGCGTGCGTAGTTGTCCAGGCCGACGAAGGTGGCGCGCAGCCCGCGGATGCGGAACGTGCTGCTGCGGAAGGCCTGCAGCAGCGGCAGCAGCACGACGCAGGTGAGGTAGAGCAACGGCACGGCGAGGAAGAGGTAGCCATGGTACCGCTCGCGGCGCAGGCCGTGGCCGGTCCATTGCCGACGGGCGCCTCCGTGGGGCGCCCGGGGCGGTGTGGTCATCAGAGGTCGTTCAGCTTCTTCGTCAGCAGGGTGTCGAGGTCACGGAAGATCTGGTCGGTCTGCGCCGGTTCGAGTAGGGCGCGCTGCACCGCCTTGACGATATCCACGGTGCCGATCTCGGCCCAGGCCGGGTGGGGGAGGGGGTAGCTGCGCGCCTTCGCGCCGATTTCGAGGAAGCGCTGCAGCAACGGGTCCTGGGCGATTTCCGGCTCGTGCGTCATGTCGTTGCGCAGCGGCATCCAGTTGGACACCCGCGCACGTTCCAGTGCCCACTTCTTCTCCGCCTGGAACTTGATGAACTTCCAGGCCTGGTCGGGGTATTTGCACGACGAGGAGATCGAGGCGGGCGACAGCAGAGCCAGCGTCGCGCCGTTGCCGGGCACCGGGCCGACCGACATCTTGCCGGCCATCGCCGGGTTGTCCACCGCCACCTTGGCGATCGCCCAGTAGGCGCTGCGCATGGCGGCGATCTTGCCTTGCCCGAACAGCACGGTCTGCTCGAGGTAATTGGTGGTGTTGGGCGAGGGCGCGGCCAGGCCTTGCTGCACCAGCCCGAGATAGGTCTTGATCGCTTCCAGCGTTTTCGGGTTGGCGGCGAAAGTGGCGCGGGTCATATCGGCGTTGAACGCCTCGCCGCCATTGGCCCAGATCCAGGTGAGCAGCACGCGCGTGGTGGTGTCGGTGGGGCCGCCCAGCACCGCGGTGCCCCATTGGCCCGGCTTGGTCAGCTTGCGCATCCAATCCAGGTATTCGGCGATCGTGGTGGGCGGGTGGGCCGGGTCGAGTCCGGCCGCCTTCAGCATGTCGGTATTGTAGATTTCGGCGAACACGCCGCCCCAGATCGGCACGCCGTAGAGCGCGCCCTTCCAGTGCATCGCCGCCATGATGTCGTCGCTGTAAGCGGCGCGGAAGGCGGGCGGCTCGGCGGCCCAGAACTTGTCGAGCGGCATGAGGTAGCCGTCGTAGGCGGCGGTCGCCAGGTCCTCCTGCACCACGCAGGGAGCGCGCCGGGCTTGCGAGGCGGTGACGAACTTGGTCCAGTCGTCCTTGCGGGCCACCAGGATGGGCTCGATGTGGACGTCCGGGTTGGCTGCCTCGAACTCGGCGATCATCGCCTTCCACACCGGTTCGAACTGTGGTTCGGTGAGGTTGGCGGTCTGCCATTGCAGGGTGACCGGCTCGGCCTGCGCGGGCGCGGCCAGCAGGCCACCGGCGAGCAACGCCGCAGCCAAGACAGCGGAGACCTGCAACAGACGGCGGCGCGTGGTCTCGATCATGCCACTTCCTCCCGACCCGGTTAAACGTTTCACCCATGCCACCTTAGCGCCCCCGGCGCGGGCTTGGCAAGGCGTGCCCGGGGGAAGGGAGTATAGGCCGGGCCGGGGCGGACTCCCTGCGGCTCGTCGGCTTGGACACGGTTCGCGGAGGCTCCGAGGCTAATGCCGGTATAGCCGCAACGGCGCTGTTGGCGTTTTGCGCCGGCGCCTGAAATGCCGGGCAACGGAGACAAGGGGGAACAGACATGACTCCAACCGAGGCTGATGAAAAACTGCGCCAGATCGTCGACGCACTTCCAAGGAATCATCAGACCGACGTGCAGGCGCGCAAGGACAAGTATCAGGTCGATACCCAAAACTGCAACGGCTACACGGACCCGGTCCAAAGGCAAACCTGCCTGAACAATGCCAGGGATATGCTGCAGACCTGTCTCGCAGGATGCGGCTACACCGGGGCAAAGGACCACGCAACGGAACTCGCGGACCTCATCGCCCAGGCTTCCTGAGCGCCTCGGGGCCGGTCAGGCCAGGCGTGCTGAAGGTCCGCGCTGCGGTGCGCGGGGCCGCGCGTCAGGAGACCTTGGCGAAACCCTGGCGCACCAGCAGCTTCCAGCGCTCGGCCTGCTTGTGCCAGACCATCACCACGCTGAACTTCAGCGCATTGGTTTGGCCGCCGCTCTCGTTCTCGCCGATGAAGATGTAGCGGGAGATCGCGGTGTCGCCGACGATGGCATTGGTCGGAAGCTCGAACTGGAGCGACTTCCAGACGCTTTTGCCGCTGGTTACGTCGGCGACGAACTCGGCCTTGGTCTGCACCAGGCCGGAAGTGTGGCCGTAGGTGAGTTCGTCCATGCACATGGCGTCGAGTTGCGCCTTGTCGGCGGCAAGCATTGCCTTCCGGTAGGCCTCGACCGCACGGGCAACCGCGGCTTCACCGAGAGTGTCCTTCATGGCTTCGCTCCTCACTTGGCCTGGGCCAGGGCTGCAGAAAGGCCCGGCAGCGGTGTCAACCGTGCCACCGTTTTGCCGCCGATGCGAGGGGCATGTCGACGATTCCGTCATTGCGGCAAGCAGGGAAGGGTGGTTCGCTGGCGACGAAATGAAAGCGAAGGAGACATCAACGTCACCCGGACAGCGCTACGCGACCGGGATTGCGGTCACAAAGGTCTTGCTGCGTTTCCTCCATCATCTCGACAGTTGTAATTATGACGCATAGGCCGCGCTCTGAGCGATTTGCGCTCCACGGAAACAGCGACAGGAGACAAACGTGAAACTCGTCAGCTTCAGCGAATCCGGGCGTCAATCCTATGGCGCAGTCATCGGCGACGGCATCGTCGATCTCGGCCGCCGTTTCGCCGTTCGCTTCAAGAACCTGCGGGCCGCAATTGCGGGGAATGCGCAGGCCAGTTTTGCCGAGGCATTGAAGGACGCGAAGGCGGATTTTCGCCGGTCGCAGGTCAAGCTGTTGCCGCCGATCACCGATCCCGAAAAGATCTTGTGTGTAGGCAGGAATTATCGCGCCCACGCCGCTGAATCAGGTGGCAAGCCGCCGGAATTTCCCAGCCTCTTCGTACGGCTGACCAACACTCTTGTGGCGGATGGCGACGCCCTGGTGGCGCCGAAGATCTCGACCGATTTCGATTTCGAGGGTGAACTGGCGGTCATCATCGGCAAGCCTGGCCGGCACGTCTTGCGGGCAGACGCGCTCACGCATGTGTTCGGTTATTCCTGTTTCAACGATTCTTCGGTCCGGAATATCCAGTTCAAGCACTCGCTGACGGCCGGCAAGAATTTCGTGGCCACCGGCGGATTCGGACCGTGGATCGTTACGGCCGATGAGATTGCCGATCCAACCCGGTTCGATCTGAGGACGCGCCTCAACGGGACTGAGGTTCAGCACACCAGGACCGACGAACTGATTTTCGACGTCCCCACCCTCATCGAGTACATCTCGGCGTTCACGCCGCTGGCTCCGGGCGATGTCATCGCTACCGGCACACCCGAGGGTGTCGGATTTGCCCGCAAGCCGCCACTGTGGATGAAGGCCGGCGATGTGGTCGAAGTCGAGATTTCGGGTGTCGGCCTGCTGCGCAATCCGGTCATTGCCGAAAGCTGAAGAGAAACCCCGGCGGCGCTGCCTGCATGAGGCCGGCGCCGCCAGGGCAAACTCTTGCGGTGTTCGTACCGCAAGACCAGCGCTGGCAGAGCCAGGAAAGGGGTTCCCGGCTCTGCCTGGCTGGTCAGGCGGCCTGGATCTGCAGCCGGTAGCCGCCGCTTTCGGTGACCAGCAGTCGGGCCTGGCCCGGCTCCAGCTCGATCTTCTGGCGCAGCCGGTAGATGTGCGTCTCCAGCGTGTGGGTGTCGACGCCGGAGCTGTAGCCCCAGACCTCGTTCAGCAAGGTCGCGCGATCCGCCGGCTGGTGGGTGCGGCACAGGTATTTCAGCAGCGTCACCTCCTTGCGGGTCAGCCGTACCCGACGGTTGGTGGCGGTTTCCACGAGCAGCTTTTCAGCCGGCTTGAACGTGTAGGGGCCGAGCGCCAGCACCGCGGACTCGCTGTTGTCGGCGATGCGGAGCTGGGCGCGCAGGCGGGCCAGCAGCTCGCCCATGCGGAACGGCTTGACGACGTAGTCGTTGGCGCCCGAGTCGAGCCCGCCGACCACGTCTTCCACCTCGACCGCGCCGGTCAGCATGATGATCGGCAACTGCACCTGGGCGCGGCGCAGCCGCATGCAAAGATCGCGGCCGTTGCCGTCGGGCAACTGCAGGTCGAGGACAATGGCGTCGATGCGCTGCTCTGGCGAGGTGGCCAGTGCTTCGGCGGCGGCGCATGTATCGACGCAAACCGCCTCGAACTCGGTGTCGGCCGCGAAGTGTTCGACGAGCGCCGCGCTGAGGTCCGCGTCGTCCTCGACGATCAGGATGGGTCGTCTGCCAGTCATTCCGAAATCCCCCGTTGCCTTAGTTGCACCGTGCTCCGCTCCCAGCAAGCCGGCAGGGCCGGTGATTGCCGCTCGTCGCTATACTACGCACAACTGGCGTCCGGGATCGCGTAAGACGATGGTTTTCGGTCGCAACAAGTTGTGAGCGGAAGCGACAACAATCCCATGTTGCAATCGGGTCGTGCAACGCAACCAGACCGGGCGGCTTTGGTCACGGCCGCGTTATTGGCGGCGCATGGGAACGCCCCGGCCCGCCTATGCCATGGGCGTTTGGCTCAGCGGTGCCGCAATGCGTCCGACATGCGGCCGACGACCTGCTCCAGGATTGCCGGCGTGGTGGCGAAGTTGAGGCGGGTGAAGGCGCTGTAGCGGGCCCCGAACGCCTCGCCGGCATTGAGCCCGACCCGGGCACGGTCGAGGAAGAACTGACCGGCCGGCAACGGCAGGTCCAGCTTGGTGCAATCGAGCCAGGCCAGGTAGGTCGCCTCCGGTGTGCGCATGCGCACGCCGGGCAGCGCCTGGGGCAGGGTGCGCGCCAGCCAGTCGCGATTGGCCTGCAGGCGGATCAGCGCTTCCTCGAACCAGGGCTGGCCATTGTCCCAGGCGGCAACGGTGGCGTCGACACCGGTGACGCCGGGCGCGCCGAGCAGCCGCGCGGGCAAGCGGGCGAAGAAGCGCTCGCGCAGGGCGGGGGCGCCGAAATGCAGCACCGCGCAGCGCAGAGCGGGGATGTTGAAGCTCTTGGTGGCGCTGGTGATGGTGATGGTGCGGGCGGCGATGTCGGGCCCGAGCGAGGCCAGCGGAATATGCGTGCCGCCCGCGTAGACGATGTCGGCGTGGATCTCGTCGGACACCACGATCAGGTCGTGGCGGATGGCGAAGGCGGCGACCGCCTGCAGCTCGTCGCGGGTGAAGCAGCGCCCGGTGGGGTTCTGCGGGTGGCAGAAGATGAGCACGCGGGCGCGCGGGTCCGGCGCGGCGTCGTAGGCGTCGAGGTCGAGCTGCCAGCGCGTGCCGGTGTCGCGCATGTGGTTGTCGAGCAGGCGGCGGCCGGTGGCGTTGATGGCGTCCTGGAACGGCGGGTAGGAGGGCAGCTGCAGCACCACGCCGTCGCCGGGGTCGCTGAAGGCCATGACCGAGGCGAAGCTGGCCTGGACCAGGTCGCCGACCGGATGGGCGTCTTCCGCCTGGGTCTGCCAACCGAACCGGCTGGCCATGCGGCGGACGAAGGCGGCTTCCAGCACGCCAGCGCGGGCCGCGTAGCCGAATTCCTGGGCGCGGACGAGGCGATGCATCGCTTCGAGCACCGGCGCGGCGACGCCGAAATCCATGTCGGCGACCCAGGCCGGCAGCACGTCGTCGGGGAACTTGTGCCATTTGTTGGTGCGGCGGGCGCGCAGGGCGTCGATGCCGAGTTCAAACGTGTCGCTGTGCATGGCGTGCTCTCCTGCGCGGACCGGCCCGTTGCAGCCCGGGCAGGTCCGGCACAGTGGCGGTGCGGCACCGCCAGGGCAACCGGGTGAAGCGGCATGGCTGCACGCGAAACTGCTCGGGTCGGGGCGCGCGTTCACATGGTCTTCATGCGCGGCCTGTAGGCTGGGGTGGAGTCAGAGAGGGCGACATGGCCGGTGGTTCGCGGCTGGCCCCGGGCTGCGATGCCTACGCAGCGGGGCGGCTGAGCGATGCCGAGGCGGAGTTCCGTGACGTGCTCATCGGCGCGCCGGACGATGCGGAGGCGCTGAGCAATCTGGGTGCGGTGCTGAACGCGACGCAGCGGCATGCCGAGGCCGAGGCGGCTTGCCGGGCCGCCATTGTGGCGCAGCCCGGCTTCTGGGCGGCCTGGGGCAACCTGGGCACCGCCCTGCATGCGCAACAGCGGCACGTCGAAGCGGTGAGCGCCTATGCCGAGGCGCTGCGGCGCAACCCCGGCGATGTCGGCGCCTGCACCAACCTGGGCGTGGCGCTGGCCGAGCAGGGCCGGATGCGCGACGCCCTGGCGGTGCACGAGGTCGCGGTGTCGCTGGCGCCGGAAGATGCCGAGGTGCACTGCAATCGCGCGCTGGCCCTGCTGGCCGCCGGCGACCTGGCGGGCGGCTTCGCGGAAAACGAATGGCGTTGGAAGGCGCCGGGAATGGTGCCGCAGGGGGTGGCGGGCCCGTGCTGGCAGGGCGAGGAACCCGGCGGACGTACCATTCTGCTGCACGACGAAGGCGGGTTCGGCGACACGTTGCAGTTCGTGCGCTATGCGCCGTTGCTGGCCGCGCGCGGGGCGAAGGTGGTGCTGCGGGTGCAGGCGCCGCTGGTGCGCCTGCTGGCGCGCATGCCCGGGATGGCGGGGGTGGTGGCCCGCGAGGCGGCGCTGCCGCACTACGACCTGCATTGCCCGATGCTCTCCTTGCCGCACCGCTTCGCCACCACGCTGCAGACCATTCCGGCCCAGGTTCCCTATCTGCGGGCCGACCCGGCCAAGGCGGCCCGGTGGCGCGCGCGGATCGGCGGGGGTGGCGCAACGCTGCTGGTGGGGCTGGTCTGGGCGGGGGCGTCGCGTCCGGAGATGGCATTGGCGCACGCCATGGACGCGCGCCGCTCGGTGCCGCCGGCGGCGCTGGCGCCGCTGGGCGGGTTGCCCGGCGTGCGCTTGGTGTCGTTGCAGACCGGTCGAACGTCGGCGGCCCCGCCGGCGCTCGACATGCTGGACGCGATGGGCGAGTGCGCGGATTTCGACGATACCGCGGCCATCGTGGCGGGATTGGACTTGGTGATCGCGGCAGACACCGCGGTGGCGCACCTGGCCGGGGCGCTGGGGCGGCCGGTGTGGCTGCTGTCGCGCTATGACGGATGCTGGCGTTGGTTGCAGCATCGGCGGGACAGCCCGTGGTATCCGGGGATGCGGATTTACCGCCAGCCGAGCGCTGGAAACTGGGCGCCGGCGGTGCGCGAGCTGGCCGAGGACCTGCGTGCGGTGGCGGCAAGACCGGCGGCGGCAACCGCTTGATATTTGAGCATTGACGAGCAGCCCGGGGCTTTCTAGCGTTGCGGTTATGAACACCGTCACGCGTGCCCATCTCGCAGAGAGCATCTACACGCAGGTCGGCCTGTCGCGGAATGAATCCGCCGACCTTCTGGAGACCGTTCTGGAGCGCATGTCCAGTGCGCTCGCGGGAGGAGAATCCGTTAAAATAAGCGGCTTCGGGACGTTTTCTGTGCGACAGAAGGGGCGTCGTGTCGGCCGCAATCCGAAAACCGGCGTGGAGGTGCCAATCCTGCCGCGGCGGGTCCTGGTGTTCCGGCCGAGCCAGGTGCTGAAGGCGCATGTGAACCACTCTGCGCCTCCCGAGGGTGGCGGAGACGACGAATGATGCTGCCGGCCGCTGACTCCCCTGACGGTGGCGGGGGGCAGGACATCACGCGGTTGAAGCCGAAGAAGGCGCCAAACGCGTTTCGCACCATCAGCGAGGTGGCGGACGAACTTCACATTCCACAGCATGTGCTGCGGTTCTGGGAGACCAAGTTTCCCCAGGTGAAGCCGCTCAAGCGCGGCGGCGGCCGTCGCTACTACCGGCCGGACGACATCGCGCTGCTGCGCCGGATTTCGGATCTGCTGTACATCCAGGGCTATACGATCAAGGGTGTGCAGCGGCTGCTGCGCGAGGGCGGCGGCAAGCTGTCGGACGACATTCCGCCGGCGACCCCGGACGAGCGGGCCGAAGCCGAGGCGGAGCGCGACGTGATGGCGCCGGCCGAGGTGGAAGACAAGCAGTTGCCGATGCCTGGGCTGGTGGCCGAGCCGATGCCCCCGCCCGCGCGGCCGTCGCGTCCGCGCGACCCGGAGGCGGACCGGCTGCGCGCCGTGCTGGCGCAGACGCTGGCGGAGCTGGTGGCGTTGCGGAGCTTGTTGCCCTAGCGCCGTTGCACCGATGGCGTGGCGCTGCTAGAGACTCAGCACGGCCGGAGCGTAGCGCAGCCTGGTAGCGCATCAGTCTGGGGGACTGGAGGTCGTGGGTTCGAATCCCGCCGCTCCGACCATTGAACCAATGGCTTACATGTAGGCGCCCGAACTATCTTCCGAAAATGTCCGCAATCGATCCAAAGCCTGGTTGGCATCCGGAGTGGTTTCCGGCTCAAACCGGGGCGCAATGGTTGGCGAGCTGGCGCCAGGTGACTACATCAGCCTGAAGCAGCCCGAAACGGCCTTAAACGCATTTCATGGCCGGGACCCGAACGCAATCCCGGGATTACCTGCAGCGAGGGCGCGGCAACCCCCGTAGATGTTGAAGCGGCTTGCGATCCGCTCGGACCGGCGCGGTCGTGCCGAGGAGTTGTTGGCGGTGGCTGGAACCGAGTTCGGGGCCCGAAGCTGTCATGTAACGCTAATTTTTGTAACCGGAGCCTGCCCCGGGCGACTGGCCGGTCATGGGAGCGTCCTGGCGAGGCGGAAGCCCCCAGTGAGGTCCCGATAGCCTGGGGGAAGCCCGACGCGGCTGGCGGAGCGGAGGTCCCTCGGGCAGCTGCGCCAGGAGCCGCCCCGGGCGAGGCGGTTGCAGGCAGTTATTCGTGACGCGGCAGAGCCGTCCGTCGGCACGTCGTTGTAGGTGCCATGAGTGCAATCTTCCACCCACTGCCAGACATTGCCCGCCATGTCAGACAATCCAAACGGGTTGGGGCGGAACGACCCTACCGGAGCCGTCTGCCTGGCAGCCCATTGGCTGCCGCAACCATCGCAATTGGCATTGCCTTGGCCCACCTTATCGCCCCAGTAATACCGGGTGGTGGTTCCGGCCCGCGCCGCGTATTCCCATTCCGCTTCGCTCAGCAGGCGATAGCTCTTTCCGCTCTTGCGCGACAGCCACCGAAGGTAGGTCTGCGCATCGTTCCAACTGACATTGATGACCGGGCGCGTGCCTCGGCCCCACCGCGCCTGCCCCGGAGCGGATTCCTTACGATCGCCATTGCAGAGGTATGGGTTCCGGTCCGCTGCATTGATCGCGGATCCGTCACGGGGGCGATAGCCATTGCAGCCGCCACCCGCGACGCAGGCATCCCATTCGGCAAAGGTCACGTCAAACTTCCCGGCGGCAAACGGCCTGGCGATCTTGACCCGGTGAACAGGCCCCTCCTCGTCGTCACCGCCGCTGCGTTCTTCGTCATCCGCGGGCGACCCCATGAAGAACTCGCCCGGCGATATCACCACCATCTCGGGGCAATCCGGGCAGTCGCGGAACACCGTGCCCGCTGCCGGCGTCGGTGGGCCGGAGCTGGAAATAGCCGTCTGGGCAGCGGCCTGCCGGGCCAAGGAAAGTGTTGCCAGGGCGAACATCAAGGTAAGGACAAAACGCACGGAGGGCTCCTTAACTGACATTTCCCAGAGGGACGACCCAGCTACCATTCTGGCAGGCAACCTAGTGCCAGAACATTCCTGGCCGCAACGGTGAAGCGACCGGTGGAGTTGTCGGCGGCCGCTGAGCGCTTCGAGAGCGTCGCGCCGAGGAGCCGAGCGCGACGTGGATGGCCTTGTTGCGCACCAGGCCCTCATCGCGGTCGCTCATCACGGCGCCGAAAATGCCCTGCGCCGGCAGGAACACGACGTTGTCGTTCCAGCCCCGGGCGGTTTCGCGCATCCATTCGTCGTCCGGGCCTTGCATCTCGGGCAGCGCGAGGACGGATTCCCGGAACGGCACCTGCCCACCGGCCACGGCGGCCGCTTCCCCCCCTTAGCCGACCCGCAGCCGCCGGGGACCAACCGTCCGATTTTGACCGCTAGCCCTTGGCCGGCTTGCCCCGCGCCACGTTATCCCCCGCGTCCGCCGCCAGCCGCAGCACGTTCAGCGTTGCCAGCACCATCAGAACGGCGAAACCGACCAGCGCCAGACGGAATTCCAGGCTCGTCGGCGTCCCCGGCGGACTGGCCGACACCAGGCCCGCCACCCGCAGCATCACCGCGGCGAGCGCCACGCCGAAGCCCTGCGCCAACTGGAAGGCAATGCTGAAGATCGTGTTCGCGGTGTTCATCAGCTGCTCCGGCACATCCGCATAGGCCAGCGAATTCAACGAAGTGAACTGCAGCGACCGCGAGGCGCCCTCGGCGAACAACACCACCAGGATGACCACCGTCGGGGTGGACCGGCCGAGCGCCGCGCAGCCCAGCATGGTCACCGCCTGGAACATCCCGTTCGCCAGGATGACCCGGCGGAAGCCCCAGCGCCGGATGATCGGCGTGGTCAGCGGCTTGATGCCGATATTGCCGGCGAACAGCGCCAGCACCAGCAGCCCCGAATGGAACGCGTCCAGGCCGAAGCCGAGCTGGAACATCAGCGGCAGCAGGAACGGCATGGCACTGATCAGGGTGCGCATGGCCGCGCCGCCGAACACGGTGGTGCGGAAGGTGGGGATGCTGATCGGCGCCAGGTCGATCAGCGGATGCGCATGCCGGCGCAGGTGGCGCAGCAGCCAGGCGAACACGCCGCCCAGCACCACCGCCAGCAGCAGCGGCTGCGTGAGGGGGGCGCCGAGTTGGCCGAGCACGGTGATCAGGCGCATCGCCACCACGCAGGCCAGCGCCCCGAGCACGAAGCCAAGCAGGTCGAACGGCTTCTGTCCCCCGCCCATGCCGGCCGGCACGAGACGGAACGCCAGCAGGAACGCCACCAGCCCGAGCGGCACGTTGATGAAGAAGATCCATCGCCAGGACGCATAGTCGGTCAGGAACCCGCCGAGCGGCGGCGCCAGCACCGGCGCGGTGAGGGCGGGCCAGGTCAGCACCGCGATGGCCAGCATGAGTTCGTGCTTGGGCGTGGTGCGCAGCACGGCCAGGCGGCCGACCGGAACCATCATCGCCCCGCCCATGCCCTGCACCACGCGCGAGGCGATGAACGCGTTGGCGGAGGTGGCGACGCCGCACAGCACCGAGCCGAAGGTGAACACCGCCAGCGCCGTCATGAACACCGGACGGGTGCCGAAGCGCTGCGCCGCCCAGCCGCTCGGCAGGATGAACACGGCGACGGTAAGCATGTAGGCGGAAATGCCGACGTTCAGCGCCACCGCCGTGCTGCCCAGCGCCTCCGCCATGCGCGGCAGCGCGGTGGCGATGATCGAGCCGTCGAGCAGGTCCATGAAGGCCGCGCCCGCGACCAGCAGGGCGAGGGAGCTCGGTCGGGGTCTCATGCTGTCGGTGCCGTCGTCATGGCCGCAACTTGGCAGGCCGGGGGGTTTTCGCCAACCGGGCGATGTCGCTGGTCGGCCATGAACGCCGCCTGCGCGGCGGGGCGGGAACGGGCCAGCGCGTCCTTGACTCGGGCCACGTAACAATGCGGGAATGGACTGCGACCGCACGGCAGAGGGCGGAAAATCCTCGGCACAAACCGGACCGGCCGCTGGGAGAAAATGCCATGAAACCGATCCACGCGCTGCCGCTGGCACTGGCGGCATGGCTGTCCGTCGGGGGCCTCGCCGCGGCCCAGACCATGACCGATGTCGGCACCCCTCGCGCGGAAACCCTCATCGTCGAGCACCTGAACGGGCGCATCGGCAACCCGACGCAAATGAACTTCTACCAGGAAGGGCTGCAGATCGGGCAGGGGCTGCGGGTGGCCTACTCGCAGCTCTGGGATATCGACACCTCCACCGGCAAGCAGTTCCCCGCGCTCGCCAGCACGATGCCGGAGCCGCTGAACGCCGAGTACACGAAATTCCGCTTCGGCATCCGCCCGAACATGGCCTGGAGCGACGGCGTGCCGCTGACCGCCCGCGATGTCGTGTTCACCATCAACATGATCCTCGGCAATGCGAAGATCCCGTACAACGCCTACCTCACCACCGTCATCAAGAGCGCGACCGCGCCGGACGACCTCACGGTCGAGGTGGAAACGGTGAAGCCCTACATGCGGCTGACCGAAGCGCTGGGTTCGGTGATCGTCAACAGCGGCTTCTGGGTCATGCCCGAGCATATCTGGAAGAGCGTCGACCCGGTCACCTACATGAATTTCCCGCCCGTCTCCAACGGCGCCTACAAATACAAGGCGCATGACCCGAACGGGTTCTGGATTCTGTGGGAACGGCGCGACGACTGGCAGAAGACCGATTCCAGCATCCTCTACGGCGAGCCGAAGCCGAAATTCCTGCTGTTCCGCGCCTTCGGGCCGGACGAGAAGCGCGTCATCGCGATCGTGCAGAACGACGCCGACATCCTCACCGACGTGTCGCCGGAAAGCTGGGACCTGATCCGCCAGAAGAACCCGAAGACCCGCACCTGGCTGAACCGGTTCCCCTGGGCCGACATGAGCGACCCGTGCCAGCGCGGCATCGCCTTCAATGACTCCACCCCGCCATACGACCGTACCGAGGTGCGCTGGGCGCTGGCGCTGGCCGCCAACATCGAGAACGTCAGCATGAGCACCTTCTCGGGCATGCTGCGCTTCTCGCCGATCATGATCCCGCCGACCGACGTGATCATGAAGGTCTACCAGAAGCCGATGGTGCCGGACCTCGCCGCGTTCCGCCTGGCGGACGGCTACGCGCCGTTCGATGCCGACGTGTCGCTGCGGCTCGCCGAGCGGCTGCGCCGCAACGGTGTCGCGGACATCCCCACCGATCCCGCCGCGATCCGCGACCTGTTTGGCGTGGGCTGGTGGAAATACGACGTCGCCGAGGCGAACAAGCTGCTGCTGTCCGTCGGCTTCAAACGCGGCGCCGGCGACCGCTGGATGCTGCCCGACGGCACGCCGTGGAAGATGACCATCAACGCGCCGAACAACTTCGAAATCGAGAGCCAGCGGCTCGCCTTCGCGGTGGCCAACGAGTGGCGGCGCTTCGGCGTCGACGTTTCGGTGCAACAAATGGAAGGCGGCACCTTCGTCTCGTCCAACGCCACCGGCAACTTCCAGGCCGGGGCGTACTGGCCGTCCTGCGCGGTCGGAGCCAACGTCTATCCGCGATTCGAGTACTGGCACAAGCGCAACGTACGCCCCACCGGCCAGCCGGCCTCGATCAATCGCGAACGTTACGCCGATGACGCGGTCAGCGCTGTCCTCGACAAGCTGGCGCTGATCACCAGCGAGGACCCGAAGAACGTCGAGTACACCAGGGAACTCATGCTGGCCTTCCTCAAGGGCATGCCGTTCATCCACATGTTCGGCACTTCGAAGTTCGTGCCGGTGAACGAGACCTACTGGACCAACTACCCGACCGCCGACAATGCCTATGAGGGGCCGTGGTGGTGGTGGTCGAACTTCAAGTACATGATCCCGCACTTCAAGCCGACCGGCGCGAAGTAGGAGGCGAACCTCATGGCCGGCTACAACGGGCTTGGTATGCATCTCGGCAACCTGTCGCGCCTTTCGGATGCGCAGAGCCGTTCCATCTCGCCGGAGAACTTCTCCGGCGAGCGGGGGCGGGGCGGCATGGCGACCGAGGGCACCGGCGCCCGCGCCGCGGCCGGCCTGGGGCAGGGCTGGAAGGTCTCGCCCTCGGTCCGGGTCGAGCCGGGCGAAACATTTACGCTTGCCGATATCGAGGGACCGGGGGCGATCCAGCAGATCTGGATGACGCTGAAGTGCTTGCTGTGGCGGCATGTGATTCTGCGCATCTACTGGGATGACCAGGAGCAGCCTTCGGTGGAGTGCCCGGCCGGCGACTTCTTCGCCGTCGGCTGGGAGAAGTTCGCCCAGGTCAGTTCGCTGGCGGTCTGCGTCAACCCGGGCCGCGGCTTCAACTGCTACTGGGAAATGCCGTTCCGCAAGCGGGCGCGCATCACGCTGCAGAACATCTCGGACGCGCAGCTCACCTGCTACTACCAGATCAACTACACGCTGACCGAGGTGCCGGAGGACTGCGCCTACTTCCACGCGCAGTTCCGCCGCACCAATCCGGTGCCGTTCGGGCAGGACTACACCCTGCTCGAGGGCGTGCGCGGCCGCGGCCACTACGTGGGCACCTACATGGCCTGGGGCGTGAACAACGCGGGCTGGTGGGGCGAGGGCGAAATCAAGTTCTTCATGGACGGCGACACGCAGTTTCCGACGATCTGCGGCACCGGCACGGAGGACTATTTCTGCGGCGCCTACGATTTCGACATCGGCAACCAGGAGCCCGACCATCCGCGCGCCTTCACCGAATATACCACGCCCTATGCCGGCCTGCCGCAGGTGATCCGGCCGGACGGCGCCTACCAGTCGCAAACCCGGTTCGGCATGTACCGCTGGCACATAATGGACCCGATCCGCTTCACCCACGACCTGCGCGTGACCATCCAGGCGCTGGGCTGGCGGCGCGACCGGCGCTATCTGCCGCTGCAGGACGACATCGCCTCAGTGGCCTGCTGGTACCAGACGCTGCCGACCGCGCCGTTCCCACAACTGCCCGACCGCGACGCGCTGGAAATCATCTGAGGCCGGGGTGCAGCTCGCCGTCTTCCTGGCCGGACGCCTGGTCTCCTACATCCTGGTCGTGCTCACCGGCATGACCGTGGTGTTCATCGTGCCGCGCTTCCTGCCGACCGATCCGGTGGAGGCGCTGCTGGCGCGCATGCTGGCCAACGCCCAGTACATGGAGCCGAGCGCGGTGGACGCCATGCGGCGCTCGCTGTCGGATGCGTTCGGCCTCTCGGGCACGCTGGCCGCGCAGTACGGGCGCTTCATGCTGCGCGTGCTGTTCACCGGCGATTTCGGCCCGTCGTTGTCGATGTACCCGACCTCGGTGAACACGCTGGTGCGCCAGGCGCTGCCCTGGACGGTGGGGTTGCTGGGTACCTCCACCCTGATCGCCTGGGTCGCCGGCAACACCATCGGGCTGCTGGCGGGCTACCGGCCGCAGCGCCGGCTGTCGCGCGCGTTCGAGGCCATCGCGATCGTGCTCTATCCAATTCCCTACTACATCTTCTCGCTGCTGCTCATCATCCTGTTCTGCTACGTCTGGCCGCTCTTTCCGCTCACCACCATGGTGCGCGGCAGCGCGCCCAGCGCCGCCTGGTTCGGCAGCGTGCTGTACAACTCCTTCCTGCCCGGGCTGTCGCTGGTGGTCGGCCATGTCGGCTGGTGGCTGATCAGCATGAAGGCGCTGTCCAGCGCCATCGCGGAAGAGGAGTTCGTGCAGTACGCGCGCCTGCGCGGCGTTGCCGACCGTCGCATCATGATCCACTACGTCGCGCGCAACGCGCTGCTGCCGCAGATCACCTTCCTGGCGTTGCAGATCGGCCTGATCTTCAGCGGCGCGATCATCACCGAAATCCTGTTCAGCTATCCCGGGCTCGGCACGCTGATCTACCAGGCCGTCACCCAGGGCGACTACAACCTGATGATGGGCACCATCACGCTGTCGATCTTCGCGGTGGCCAGCGCGACGCTGGTGGTGGATTTGGTCTACCCGCTGCTCGACCCGCGCGTGCGGTTGCAGTGATGCCGCGGCGTTTGCAGCTCGGGCTCGTGCTGCTGGCCGTGCTGCTGGTGCTCGGCGTGGTGCTGCCGTGGTTCGCGCCGGAAGATCCCACGGTGTGGCAGGTGTCGCCGCCGAACCTGAACCCGTCCGTCTATCACTGGTTCGGCACCACGGCGCTCGGCCAGGACGGCTTCTGGCTGCTGACCTGGGCGACCCGCAACTCGCTGCTGCTCGGCGTGCTGGTGGCCGCGGCGGCGACGCTCATCGGCGTGACCGCCGGGCTGTGCGCCGGGTTTTCCGGTGGCATCGCCGACCGTGTGCTGGCCTTCCTGATGGATGTGTTCATCTGCATCCCCAGCCTGCCCATCCTGATCCTGTTCGCCGCCATCCTGAAAGGTGACGCCTCGCTGCCGGTGATCGCGCTGATCCTCATCCTGTTCAACTGGCCGTTCCCGGCGCGCCAGACGCGCGCGGTGGCCATCGGCATGCGCGAGCGCGAGTTCATCCATGTGGCGCGGTTCTCCGGCGAAAGCCTGCCGCGCATCCTGCTGCACCAGATCTTTCCGTATTTGCGGGCCTGGAGCCTGGGGAATTTCGTCAACACCGTGCTGGTGGCGATCGCCGCCGAAAGCGCGGTGGCGGTGATCGGCCTGTCCAGCGCCGACCAGCCCTCGCTCGGCACCATGATCTACTGGGCGCTGCAGCACCAGGCGCTGCTGGCCGGGCGGTGGCTGTGGATCGGCCCGCCGGTGGTCACCATCGTGGTGCTGTTCATCGCGTTGTTCCTCACCTCCTCCGGCATCACCCGGGCGGCCGCGGTGCGGCGGGGCCGATGACCGACCTGGTGCGCCTGGAGCACGTCCATGCCGGCTATCTCGCCGCCGGGCGCGAAGTGCATGCCGTGCACGACGTGACGCTGGCGGTGCACGACGACGAGATCCTCGGCATTGCCGGCGAATCCGGCGGCGGCAAATCCACGCTCATCAAGCTGATCTACGGCCAGGTCGGCCATCCGCTGCATTTGTTCGCCGGTACTGCCACCGCTTTCATCGACGGCGAGGTGGTGCCGATCGCCGGGCTGCGGCCGTACTGGTGGGATTTCATCAGTTACATCCCGCAAGGTTCGATGAGCGTGCTGAATCCGGTGCTGCGCATCGAGGACCAGATGCTGGACGCCATTCCGCCGCGCCACCGCCATCGCGGCCGGCCGGCGCTGCGCGCGGCGCTGGTGGAGATGTTCGAGCAGATCGGGCTGCAGGCCGATGTGCTGCGCGCCTATCCGCACCTGCTGTCCGGCGGCATGCGCCAGCGCGTGCTGGTGGCGCTGGCCGCCTTCCTGCATCCGCGCATCATGCTGGCCGACGAGCCCACTACGGCGCTCGACGTGGTGACGCAGAAACGCATCCTGCTGCTGTTGCGCGAGCTGCAGATGCGCATGCGCAATGCGGTGGTCATCGTTTCGCACGACCTGGGCGTGCACTACCAGCTCACCCATCGCATCGCCATCGCCTATGCCGGCGAGATCGTCGAGGTCGGCCCCACCGAGCAGGTGTTCGCCGCGCCGCTGCACCCCTACACGCGGGCGCTGGTGGATTCCATCCCGCGCGTCGGCGACGACGCGCGTCGCGAGGGGCTCGACGGCCGACCGCCCAGCCTGCAGGAACCGCCGCCGGGCTGCCGCTTCCATCCGCGTTGCCCTGTGTCGCAGGACATCTGCCGCCGCGTCGCGCCGGAACTCACGACCAAGGCGCCCGAGCGGCAGGCCGCCTGCCACTTCTGCTGAGAGACTCTACGCGGCGGCTTCCGCCCAGCGCCGGCCGATGCGCGGCACCGCATCGAGCAGCGCCCGCGTGTATTCGTGCTGCGGCGCCCGCAGCACGTCCTGCGGCTTCCCCCGCTCCACGACGCAGCCGGCGCGCATGATGGCGATGTCGTCGGCGATGTAGTAGGCGGTGGACAGGTCATGCGTGATGTAGACGAACGACACGCCGCGGCTGCGGGTCAGCGACAGGAACAGGTTGACGATGTTGGTGCGCAGCGAGGCGTCCACCATGCTCACCGGTTCGTCCGCGATGATCAGGCGGGGCCGCGAAATCAGCGCGCGGGCAATCGAGATGCGCTGCAGTTCGCCGCCGGAAAATTGTTGCAGATACTTGCCGACCACCCGCTCCCAGGCCAGCCCGACGGTTTGCAGGGCCTCGGTGGCGGCCTCGCGCGCGGCGGCATCGGTGGTGGCGTCGGTGAGGTTGCGGGCGGTGCGCAGCAGGTAGAAGTCGACCGGCTTGTAGAGGCTGAACGCCTCGAACGGGTTCTGGAACACCGGCTGCACGGCGCGGCGGAATTCGGTGCGGGTCCAGGCCG
Organism: uncultured Acetobacteraceae bacterium; assembly: GCA_903839965.1. GTDB lineage: Bacteria > Pseudomonadota > Alphaproteobacteria > Acetobacterales > Acetobacteraceae > Rhodovastum. The sequence continues at coordinate 19,166 of CAIMEK010000924.1, forward strand.
CCAGCGGTTTGCCATCGAGTGCGATGCTGCCGGCGGTGGGGGCGAGCAGCCGCAGCAGCATGCGGGCCAACGGGGTCTTGCCGCTGCCCGACTCACCGATGATGGCCAGGATCGAGGCGGCATCGCCAGGCATCCGCAGGCTGACGTCCTCGACCGCGCGCAGCGGACGACGCACAAACACGCCCCGGCGGAAGTGCCGGCTCACATGCTGCAGTTCGAGCAGCGGCACAGGGGAGGAGGAGTCCGCCATGCCCCAGGTTAGCGCGCCTGCGCTCCCCCGGTCCAGCGTCAGCCGACCCGATAGCGCTTCCACGCATCCTGGTTGAACTCGACGCCATGGCCGAGCCGGGTGGGCACAAGAAGAAAACCTTTTTCCACCACCAGCCCCTCGACCAGCAGGAAGTCCGGGCTCACCAGCGATAGGATGACGGTCGCCTGCACCAAGCGCTGGCCCCGCATCCCGTGCACGCGACGATGGGGCTCGATTAGCGCCGCTTCGACCGAACTGGCGCGTCCTCGACCCTGGGCGGTCCCGACGACTTGCGAATGACGATCTCCGCCACGCATTCCAGGTCGGGCGGGGTATCGCGGCCCTCGAGCAGGCAGACCGCATGGCGCGCGGCCCGGCGGCCAACCTCTTCGCTGTTCACCCGCAGCGTGGTGATGCAGTTCGCCGACCAGCAGGATGGCGTCCGATCCGCGCTCGACCAGCTTGCGGGCCTGCCGGTATTCCTGGTCGATGTCGTATTCGGAACAGGCGAGCAGCAGCGTGTAGCCGGCCCGCGTCAGTTCGTCCTGCAGCCCCTCGATGGCGCGCGCGAAGTCGCCATGCGTCAGGGTCGGAAAGATCGCCCCGATGGTGTTGGTCCGCCGCGTCGCCAGCGCGCGCGCGGCGCCATCCGGCACCCAGCCCAGGCGCTCGACCACGGAGGCGATGCGCTCGCGCAATTCGGCGGACACCAGGCCAGGCGCATTCATCGCCCGCGACACGGTGGCCGTGGAAACGCCGGCCACCTCGGCCACCTTGCGCAGCCCCACGCGGCCCGGGCGCTTCGCCTGCACGGGGCTCATTGTTTTGCCCACCCGTCCTCCGTGTCACCCGGTCTGCGCGCCGCCGTTCGATCGACCACCGGCGCCGGTCCTCCCTGCCGCAGGCTGGTGTCCGCCGCAACCACCACCTGCGCGGTACGCTCGCCGGCGCGGAAGTCGTAGAACTCCCCTTGCGCGGCCGCCTCTCGGCATAAAAGCTCAGCGCCACCTTCGACTGGCCGCCATTGGCTTGGCGCAGGCTCAGGCGGGTGATTTCGGGGCCTCACGGGTGGCCACGACCTGAACGGCATCGCCCATCGCCGGCAGCAGAACGGAGAGGGCATGCGGGCCGATATCCCACAGCGCTCCCCTGCGCTGCCGCCAGAGGCAATCGGTGTAGGGCGTGCCGGGGAGCATCGCGTCGGAGAAGAAGCCACCGGCGACCGCTGCCCAGCCGCCCGCTTCGACGACGCCGGCCAACTCCCTTGCCACCTCCGCCTCGAAGCGGCGCGTGAAGAACACGACCGATGCAACCTTCGCCGCGGCAATGGCAGCAGATGCGGCCCGGCGAGCGCGGCCTTCGGAGCGATCCGCGCCTTCGCGTCCGGCGGAACGACGAAGCTGACCGCGTCGACCGATTGCAGCAGCTCGTCAAAGCTATCGAACGCGGTTGTCGCGTAGGCTTCGGCCAGGGCCTTCGCGCGTGCGGGATTGTGGTTCCAGATGCCCACCAGCGACACGCCGGGATGCGCGCTCAGCACCGGAACATGATATCCCGCGCCCAGGCACCCGCGCCGACGACGCCCACCCGCAGGCGCGTTTCAGCTTGTTCCGCCGGCATGGGCTGGCAGCCTTTCCTGATCGGCAACCGACGTTCTTGTAACCGGTTACATTTCCGCCAACCAAGGGATTTCGTCAATGTCGGCGGGTGCCCGGTTGACGGCGCCGCCTTTGCGGTTGCCAGATGCCCCCGGCTCGCCGGCGATGCCGGTTGGAACCGTATCGCGCGAATGACGATAAAGGAACAAATGGCATGCGGGATTTTGGCAAGAACATCGCGAAGGCGAAGCTACAGGCCGACGAACTGGTGCTGTGCCTGTGCGTCAACCAGATGCGCACGCCGAACATTGCCATGCTGGCGGCATCCGCCGGCTTCGATGCCCTCTATGTCGACCACGAGCATAACCCGACCGACCTGGAAACGACGGCTGCGATCTGCATCGCCGCGGTGGGCATGGGGATAACCCCGCTCGTGCGCATCGCCTCCGTCGCCAGCCACGATATCGGCCGCGTGCTCGACCTGGGCGCGCAGGGCATCATGGTGGCGCATGTCAACACCGCCGAGGAGGCCCGCGCGGTCGCGGCGGCCTGCCTGTTCAAGCCGCTCGGCCACCGCTCGGCGTCCGGCCCGCTGGTGTCGATGGCCTACCGCCCGCTCCCGCAGGCCGAGGTCAACGCGATGGCTAACCGCGAGACGCTGGTCATGGCTATCATCGAGACCGAAGAAGGGCTCGCCAATGTCGATGCGATCGGTGCCGTGCCCGGCATCGACACGCTGCATATCGGCGCCAACGACCTCAGCATCGAACTCGGCGTGACCGGGCAGTACAGGCACGCCACCATGCGCGACGCCTACGCGAAGGTGACGGCGGCGGCACGCAAGGGTGGCAAGTCGACGGGCATCGGTGGCATCCGCAACGACCCCGCGCTGCAGACCGAACTGCTGCAACAGGGCTTCCGCTATATCACCTGCGGGTCGGACGTGGGCTATGTGTTGGGCGGTGGCCAGGCCGATACCGAGGCCATTCGCGCCATGCCGCTGAAGTAGCGGCGGCCGATGCGCAGGGTCTGCACGCGAGCGTGAGGGCCCGGGGCGGGCGAATGCAAACGCGATGGGGGCAGTGGTATTGCGGGAACCCGGGCCAGGTAGCATGCCCTGCAGGACGCGCAGAGGACGGGCATGATGTTGGTGGTTGGCGATATCGGCGGGACCAAGACGCTCCTGACGCTGCTTGAGCCGGGCTCGGACCCGCGCCGGCCGGTCGCCGAAAAGGAGTACCACAGCGCCAGCTATCCGGGGCTCGACGCCATCGTGCGCGCCTTCCTGGCGGAGACGGGAGGGAAGGCCGAGTTCGGCTGCTTCGACGTGGCCGGGCCGGTGGTGCAGGGCCAGGTGCAAGCCACCAACCTGCCCTGGACCATGGACGAGCAAGGGCTGGCGCAGTCTCTCGGTCTGCGCCGGGTGATCCTGCTCAACGACCTGAAGGCGATCGCCTACGCCATCCCGCATCTGCTGCCCACGGATGTGCACACGCTGAACGATGCCGCGGCGGAGCCGAACGGGCCGATCGCGGTGGTCGCGCCCGGCACCGGCCTCGGCGAGGCCTTCCTGGTGTGGAATGGCCGCGACTACACGGCCTGCGCCTCGGAAGGCGGCCATGCCAGCTTCGCGCCGACGACCGACCAGCAGGTCGACCTGTTGCGCTACCTGCGCCAGCGCCTGGGCGACGTGTCGTTCGAGCGGGTCTGCTCCGGGTTGGGCATCGGCAACCTGTACGAGTTCCTGCGCGACAGCGGGGCCTGGCCGGAAACGCCGGGTTTCGCGGGGCAACTCGAGCAGGCCGCCGACCGCACGCCGCTGATCGCGCGGGCCGGTATGCAGGACCCTGTCGGCAATCCGCTGGCGGCGGCGGCGATGGCGCTGTTCGTCGAGATCCTCGGCAACGAGGCGGGCAACCTGGCGTTGAAGGTGATGTCCACCGGCGGCGTCTACCTCGCAGGCGGCATGCCCGCGCGCGTGCTGCCGCTGCTCGGCACCGGTCGGTTCCTCGAGGCCTTCGTCAGCAAGGGCCGGCTTGCCGGCGTGCTCAGGCGCATGCCGGTGCATGTGGTGACCGCCCGCGCGGCCCTGCTGGGCGCCGCCCGGTACGGGCTGGACAGCCTGCCCGCCCGGTGAGCGCCAGCATGCCGGCCGGTCATTGCAGCGAATACCAACGGATACATGGCGGCGGCATGTTGTCGCGCGTTTTACGTGGACATTGTTGTCTTGATCTATATCAACGACGACGGAGCCGCCTCAAGATACATAGTCCTGTCCAGTCGCTGAAACGTCCAGAAGGGCGGCGGCGCTTTGCATATTGATTGGAGGAGGAACACCGTGGCAATCCCACAAAGAATTGCGGCCTCCGTGCTGGCCATCTTTGCGACACTCTACGCGCAGGCTGCTGTCGCCCAACCCGCCGTCATGCCGACGGAAAAAGTAACCATTGAGATCTGGTGGCATGAATACGGACCCTTCACCACCTATGTGAAGGATCGGATCGAGGCCTACAAGAAGGTGCGCCCGAATGTGACGGTGGTTCCCACCATTACATCCTCGGCGGACATCAACCAGAAGACCACCGTTGCCCTGGCCACGGGAACCGGCCCGGACATCATGGACAACGATGCCTCGTTCTTCACCCTCTACTATGCGAAGGGCGTGCTGGAGCCGCTGAACCTGGACGTGTTCGGCGCCAAGAGCTACCCGGACTTCATCGCGCGCTATACGCCGGGCGGACTCGAAGCCGGAACGTTCGACGGCCGCGTCTACGCCCTGCCGTATCAGGGCAACTCGATGAGCCTGTTCATCAACAACAAGGCGTTCGCCGCCGCCGGGCTCGATCCGAAGAAGGACGCGCCGAAGACCTGGAACGACGTGATCGCGCTGGGTCCGAAACTGAAGATCGTGCAGGGCAACCGCACCGTGCAGAAGGCGTTCGACTTCCCCTATCACAGCCAGCGCTGGGAAGTGCAGGACTTCCAGCCGCTCACCGAACAGTTCGGCGGCAAGCTGCTCAGCGACGACGGCAAGACCGCCGCCATCAACAGCCCAGCGGCGGTGCAGGCGCTGGCGCTCTGGCGGGAAGTGACCAAGGCCGCCGGTGACCCCAGGACCACGATGAATACGCCGAGCAACCCGAACCAGGATTTCGTCGATGGCCGGGTGGCGATGTACATCACCGGCCCATGGGCGACGCCGCAGATGCGCGCCTCCGGCGTCGGCGACGATTTCACCGTGGTGGGGTTGCCGCAGGTCGACCCGGCCAAGCCGCACACCATGGTCTATGGCTGGATGTGGGGCGTCAACCAGGCGAAGCCGGCGGCCCAGAAAACGGCCGCGTGGGACTTCATCCGCTTCATGCTCGCCAGCCCCGACGAATGGCTGGGCAAGGTCGGCTTCGTGCAGCCGGTGAAGGGGGTTGACCAAAGTGCGACTGCCAAGGCGTTCCCGTATTTCGACGTGCACATGAAGGACGTTTCGACGGCGACGTGGTACATCCGTTCGGAATTTACCAACGAAATCACCCAGGCCATCGGGCGCGCCATCGAGCGGGTCGTGTATGACGGCGCCGATCCGAAAGCCTCGCTCGATCAGGCGCAGGCCGAGGTCGAGAAGGTACTGAAGAGGTAGTGGGCTGCGGCGGGGGGTGCGGCGCCTGCGTCCGCACCCCCCGGTTCGCCACCAGATGAGTCCGTCCGTGTCGTCAACCGTTCACGCCGCCGCCTTGCCAGCCAGACGCCGAACGCGCATCGGCCTGTCCGCCAAGCAGGCCATGTTCGGCTATGCCATCCTGTTCCCGACGCTCGCCATCCTCGGCATCTTCCGCTTCCTGCCGATGCTCGAGGCGTTCGTCATCAGCTTCACCAAATACGACCTGATCCATCCTGCGCAGTACGTGGGGCTGGCCAACTTCGTCGACCTGCTCAACGATCCGCTGTTCCTGAATTCCGCGCGGGTGTCGCTGATCTACGTGGTGTTCAGCGTGCTGCCGGTGTGGCCGCTGTCGCTGGCACTGGCGGTGCTGTTCAACCGCAGCCTGTTCCTCAAGAACGTGCTCCGATCCGCGGTGTTCATGCCGGTGGTGATGCCCGCCGTGGTGATGGCCGTGGTGTGGACCTTCATGTACCAGCAGGACGGCGTGCTCAACACCATCCTGGGCTGGCTCGGCATCGACCCCATCCCCTGGCTGCGCAGCAGTTCCACCGCGCTGCCGGCGGTGATCCTGATCGGCATCTGGCGCGCCACGCCCTATTACATGGTGATCTTCCTGGCCGGCCTGCAGGCGATCCCGGCGGAATACTACGAGGCCGCCGAAATCGACGGCGCCAGCCGCTGGGCGGGCTTCTGGCACATCACCCTGCCGCTACTGAGGCCCACCACGCTGCTGGTGATGGTGATGACCGTGATCGTGGCGATGAAGGTGTTCGCCGTGCCGCTGATCATGACCGGCGGCGGGCCGGCGGATTCCACCCGGGTGCTGCCGCTGTTCATCTACCAGACCGCCTTCGAGTTCTTCGACATGGGGAGGGCGGCGGCGATGAGCGTGTTCCTGTTCGTCGCCGTCATGCTGTTCTCGGTCGCGCAGATCCGCATCTTCACGCGCAACGAGGACTGAGGCGATGGCCAGCACATCCGTCCTCCGCACCTCGGCCAGACGCGGCGCGCTGCTCCACCGCGGGCGCGACGCCGTGGTGATCTATACCCTCGTGCTCGCGGCGGTGGCGATCGGCCTGCTGCCGTATTTCTGGATGGTGTCGTCGTCGCTCAAGACGATGGCCAACATGTTCAGCGTGCCGATCCAGTGGATCCCCGACCCCGTCAACTGGCAGTCCTACGTCATCGCCTGGCACGCCCAGGACTTCACCCGCTACTTCCTCAACAGCGGCGTGGTCGCCGTCGCCATCACGCTGGGCAACCTGGTGTTCGCCTCGCTGGCCGGCTACAGCCTGGCCAAGTTCCGCTATTTCGGGCGCGGTCTGCTGTTCATCCTGATTCTCAGCACCATGATGCTGCCGCTGGAAGTGACCATGGTGCCGCTGTTCCTCATCATCAAGCAGCTCGACTGGGCGAACAGCTACCAGGGCCTGATCGTGCCGTTCCTGGTGGACGGCTTCGGCGTGTTCCTGATGCGCCAGTACATGCTCGGCATCCCCAAGGACCTGATCGATTCCGCGCGGATCGACGGCGCCTCGGAATTGCGCATCTTCTGGCAGATCGTGCTGCCGCTGTGCAAACCGGCGCTGGTGGCGCTTGGCGTGTTCACGTTCCGCGAGGCATGGGACATGTACATCTGGCCGCTGATCATCGTCAGCCGGGATTCACTGCGCACCCTGCCGCTGGCCATTTCGCTGTTCATGAGCAGCTACGGCACCGCCTGGGACCAGCTCATGGCCATCGCCGTGCTGGGCACGCTGCCGATGATCGTCTTGTTTTTCGTCCTGCAACGCGCCTTCATTCAGGGTATCGCCGTCACCGGCCTGAAAGAGTGAACCGCGGCGCGCTTTCATTCGGTCCGAAAAGGAGGTTTTCGTGTCGACAACCCTGGCAGACCGGCAGCCGGCATCGACCTTGCCGGACCGCATGCGCGCCCTGGTGCTGACCGCGCCCGGCAAGTTCGAAATCCAGACCGTGCCGGCGCCCCGGCCGGGCCAGGGCGAGGTGCTGTGCAAGGTCGCGGCGGTGGCAATTTGCGGCAGCGATCCGGAAATCATCCGCGGCGGCCTCGCGGGCACCTGGCCGCCGGGCTACCCGTTCATACCGGGCCACGAATGGTCGGGCCAGGTCGTCGCCATCGGCCCCGGCGTGGTCGACCTGCAGCCCGGCGACCGGGTGGCGGGGCAGGCGCATTGCGGCTGCGGCACCTGTGCGAACTGCATGGAGGGCCGCTACACGATCTGCGAGAACTACGGCCGGGCCGAGGCCGGCCAGCGCCATTACGGCTTCATCACCCAGGGCGCGTACGCTCAGTACGCCGTCTATTCCATCAAGAGCGTCAACCGCATGCCGGACGGCATGAGCTTCCGCGAAGGCGCGCTGGTCGACACCGCCGGCGTGGCGCTGCACGGCCTCGAACTGTCCGGCGTGCGGCCGGGCGGCACGGTGGCGGTCATCGGGCCGGGGCCGATCGGCCTCATCGCCATGCGCATGGCGCGCATTCTGGGGGCCGCCCGCATCATCGCCGTCGGGCGCGGGGCACGGCTGGAGGCCTCCCGCAAGGCCGGCGCCGATGTGCTGGTGAATTTCGAAAGCGGCGATCCGGTCGCTGCCGTCAGGGCGGCGGCCAACGGGCTCGGCGTCGACGAGGCGATCGAGTGTTCCGGCGCGCCGGGCACGTTCCGCCAAGCCGTGGAAATGGTGCACAAGGGCGGCCGCGTCGTGCTGCTCGGCGTGCCGGCGGCCGGCTACGTCATGGAGCCCATTCCGTTCAAGCATGTCGTGCACAACGAAATCGCCATCTACGGCGTGCGCGCCAACCCCAACGTGTCGCGCAAGGTGATCGGCCTGATCGGCGCCGGCCAGCTTCGGGTCGACGACCTGATCTCACACACCTTCCCGCTGGAGGACTTCGCCACCGCGCTCGACACCTTCGTCAACCGCCGCGACGGCGCCATCAAGGTCGTGGTCGAGCCGAACTGAAACCGGACATCAGCTCATGCCATCCGAAATGATCGCCCGCTCCGAAATGATCGCCCGCTCCGAAATGATCGCCCGCTCCGAAATGATCGTCTATGTCGGCACATACACCGAGCCGATCCGCTTCGGCACCGGCAAGGTGCTCGAGGGCAAGGGCAAGGGGATCTATGCGCTGCGGCTCGACCCGACGAGCGGCGAACTGGAGCCGGTCGGGGTGACGGCCCAGGTGGCCAACCCCTCCTATCTGGCGTTCGATGGCGCGCGGCGCTTCCTGTATGCCGTCAACGAACTGAAATCCTACCAGAACAAGCCGACCGGAACGGTCAGCGCGTTCGCCATCGACCCGCGCAGCGGCGCGCTGGAATTCCTCAACCGCCAGCCCACCCACGGCACCGATCCTTGCCATGTGGTGGTGGGCGCCAAGGGCAGGCATTTGTTCGTCGCCAATTTCATGAGCGGCAGCGTCTGCGTGCTGCCCATCCACGACGACGGCAGCCTGGGAGACGCCTGCGACTTCATCCAGCATCAGGGCTCGGGCATCGACCCGGCCCGCCAGGCCGGCCCGCACGCCCATTCGGTCACGCTCGACCGCGCCAACCGCTTCGCCTTCGTGCCCGATCTCGGGCTGGACCGGCTGATGGCGTACCGCTTCGAGCCCAAGCGCGGCATGCTGGAGCCGAACGACGTTCCCTGGATCAAGATGAAGCCGGGCGCCGGCCCGCGTCACGTCGCCTTCCATCCGGACGGCGGGCTCGCCTATCTCGTCAACGAGCTGAACTCCACGCTGGCAGCGCTGAAATACGACCGCAAGACGGGAACGTTCCGCGAACTGCAGGTGGTTCCCACGCTGCCGGACGGGTTCGCGGGCGCCAGCACCTGCGCCGACGTCCAGCTCTCCCCATCCGGTGGCTTCGCCTATGCGTCCAACCGCGGCCACGACAGCATCACGGTCTATCGGGTGCACCAGCGCAGCGGCCGGCTGACCTGCATCGGCCAGCAGCCGACCGACGGCAAGACCCCGCGCAGCTTCTGCATCGATCCCACCGGCACTTTCCTGCTCGCGGCCAACCAGGACAGCGATACCGTGGTGAGCTTCCGCATCGACGCCAGGACCGGCATGCCGCAGCCGACCGGGCACGTCGCGGAGGTGCCCACGCCGGTCTGCGTCAAGGTGCTGGCGCCGCCGAAGTCCAAGCGGAAGTAGCCGCCGTCGTTCAGGTCTCGATGGGGGTATCGGCGCGGCCGCCCCATTCGGTCCACGACCCGTCGTACACCGCGCCCGCGGGCAGCCCGGCCTGCACCATGGCCAGGGTGAGGATGCAGGCGGTGATGCCGCTGCCGCAGGACGTTACCACCGGCTTGCTGCCGTCCACGCCGGCCGCGGCCAGCCGCGCGCGCAGCGCGTCGGGCGGCAGCATGGTCTGGTCGGCGGCCAGCAATTCCGTGTAGGGCAGGTTGACGCTGCCCGGGATGTGGCCGGAGCGCATGCCGGGGCGCGGCTCGGGCACCGCTGCGGTGAAGCGTCCGGCGGCGCGGGCGTCCAGCACCAGTTCGCGCCGGGCGTCGATATTGGCCAGGATGTCGCCCACTCCGCGCAGGCGGGTGGCGCGGAAATCGGGGCGGAAGGTCGCCGGCGCGGCGGGCAACGCGTCGCCGTCTTCCATCGGCCGGTCTTCCGCCACCCACTTGGGCAGCCCGCCGTCGAGCACCGCGGCGCGGTCATGGCCGAACAGCCCCATCATCCACCATCCGCGCGCCGCCGAGGCCAGGCCCTTCTGGTCGTAGAACACCACCGTGCTTTCGTTGCCGACGCCGAGCGCGCCCAGCAGTTTGGCGAACCGGCCCGGCGTGGGCACCATGTGCGGCAGGTCGGTGTCCGCATCGGCGATGACGTCGACATCGAAGAAGCGGGCCCGCGGCAGGTGGCCGGCGCGGAATTCCGCCATGGCGTCGCGCGGTTCGTTCGGCAGGTACTTGGTGGCGTCGAACACCACCAGCCCGGGCTTGCCGAGATGCTGGGCCAGCCAGCCCGTGGACACGAGTGTCATGGTCATGCGCGGGGTTTCCTTCAGGCCAGGGTGATGGTGATGCGGCGGTTCATCCGCCCCTTGTTCTCGATCTTCTGCACCACCACGCGGCCGATTTCGACGGTGTTGGCAACATGCGTGCCGCCGCAGGGCTGCAGGTCGACCGGCGGTTCGCCGGCACCGATGCGCAGCAGCCGCAGCCGCCCCAGTCCGCGTGGCGGCTGCACCGAGAGCGTGCGGACCATGGCCGGGTTGTCGTCGAGCACCGACTCCTCGACCCATTCGGCCCGTACCGGGTGGCCGGCGGCGATCACTTCGTTCAGTGCCTGCTCGATGGGCTCCTTGGCCGGCGGGTCCGGCAGGTTGAAGTCCAGCCGCGACTTCTCCGCGCCGACCGCCCCACCGGTGACCGCGATGCCGGGCAGCACGACGCAGAGCAGGTGCAGCGTGGTGTGCATGCGCATCAGCCGGTGGCGCCGCTCCCAGTCGATCTCTCCCTCGACGCTGGCCCCCACCGCGGGCAGGGCCGCGCCCGGAGCCGGCACGTGCAGGATGGTCTCGCCTTCGCCCTTGATGGTGTCGGCGATGGCCGCCTCGCCGCCGGGCCAGCGCAACACGCCGAGGTCGCCGGGCTGGCCGCCGGAGCGGGCGTAGAAGATCGTGCGGTCGAGCGCGATCGCTTCCGGCGTGGCCGAGAGCACGGTGGCCTGCATCCGGCGCAGGTTGGAATCGTCGAGGAAAAGCCGTTCGGTCATTCGGGGTCCTTCCAGGCAGCCCGCAGCATCGGCCGCTTGGCGGCGAGCCAGAGCAGGGCAATCGCGGTCACGGAGTTGAGCATGCGCCCCTCCAGCGCTGCATCGATGGCGCGCGTGGCGGGCCACACCCGCACGCGGATATCCTCGGCCTCCGACTCCAGGCCCATCAGCCCGACCAGCCCGTCCGGGCCGGTGGCGGGAGCCGTCACTTCGCCCACATGCAGCCAGACGCGCTCGTCGCAGCCGCCGGGAGTGAGCAGGAAATTGCCGATCGGCAGCACCCGCCGCGTCGGCACCCCCAGCTCTTCCTGGGTTTCCCGCGCCAGCGTGGTGGCGACATCCTCGCCGGGGTCGCACAGCCCCGCCGGCACTTCCACCATCACCGGGTCGACGCCGGCGGCCAGCGCGGGCAGGCGGAACTGCTCGATCAGCACCACCACGTCGGCGATCGGGTCATAGGGCAGCAGGGCGGCCGCCTGGCCGCGCCGCCATAATTCCCAGGTGCGTTGCGCGCTCATCGTGCCGTCGAAGCGGCGCTGGCGGAACCGGATGCGCTGGATGGGAAATCGTCCATCCCAGACGGTTTCGTCGGAGTCAACGATCAGGCCGGGCCAGGGGGGCAGGGGAGCGGGGGAGGGCATCGGCCCACCATATAGCCAACCGCCGCCGCGCTGCCCACCCGGGGGGGAGGGGCAGGCCGGCGGAGCTATGCTTCCGCGGTGGCGGCCACGATCTCGCGCAGCTTTGCCGCGGCGGTGGCCCCCTTCATCGCTTCCTTCCACAGCCCCTCGGCCACCCGCTGGTGCGCGGCGATCGCCTCGTCGGCGGCGGTGATCATCGCCACACCCGTCGGCGTGCCGGGGACGGTGTCCGGGCGGAACGGGTTGACCGCCAGGGTGGCGCGGTCGCGGGCGCGCAAAATCTTGAAATTGCCGGTCGGCTCGGTGGCGGTCAGCAGGCCGAACTGCAGCCCCATCGGCTCGGCCTCCATCAGGGCGGCGATGTTCAGCGCCTCCGCCGTCGCCACCTGGCGGCACAACCGACGGTTCCGCTCCGACAGCGGCGCAGCGCCGGCCACGCCCGATTCAAGGAACCGGGCCAGCCGGCCGGCCGAAATCATGCAGATGATGCTCGGCTTGCGGGCGCTGTAGAGGCGCTTGCGGGCGGCCAGGATGCCGAGCGTCTGGTCGGCGCCGGCGCGCAACTGCG
>CAIMEK010000925.1 GCA_903839965.1 uncultured Acetobacteraceae bacterium
ACCAAGCTGGTGAAGGACTACGTGCAATCGACCGAGGGACGGCTGACGCTGCACTTCCTGCCCGGATACGCGCCGGAATTGAACCCCGACGAGCTGGTATGGAGCCATGTGAAGCGCACCGGTGTGGCCAGGGCGCCGCTTCGCAAAGGCGAACGGTTGCAGGATAAGATCGAGGCGCAGTTGGCGCGCATAAAGGACGCACCCCGGCTCGTCCGGTCATTCTTCAGAGCACCAAGTGTCGCCTATATTACCGACTGGTGAGTAAAGGGCTGGCTCGTGGGCGAAAAGACGTTCACCACCTGGGCCGCGATCGCCTGGTAGTAGCTCACATTCACCTTGTCGCCGGGATGGATCTCGTTGAGGCGCTGCACTTGCGAGCCGACGACCATGCTGAGCAGCGCCCCCGACTGCGCACCGCCATTGCCTCGCAACAACAGCTCGCGCGATGTCGGGTCGACGGTCTCGACAACACCTTGGACGGTGGTCGTTTGAGTCGTATCGACCGATGCGCACGCCGCAAAAAGGGGCAGAGCGGCCGACATCAGCAACATGGATCGACAGTACATAGCAAAATCCCCTATAAAATTGTAATATCCGACATTGCCATAATGTACGTGTCGGCGTAATGGCCGTGCTTTTGTACCGAATGACGCCGGCACTACGATCCCATGCGAAGTGCCACAAGCGACATTCCACCGGTGCCGTTCGTCGGCAACAGCAAGAACGCTTGCTGCCCGGCTGTGCGGGCCTCGTCGATGTGCAACCGAGCGAGGCGGAACTGGGCCTTGTCAGCGGCCGGGAGAACAACGCCCAGGCTCGCGACCTGGACCGCAGCCTCGCCGTCATCCAAGCTTGGTAGGCGAAGGTCTTACATGGGCCGGTGCAGATGGATCGCGACGGCGACAGCCAAGCTGGGCGGCATTACCGGCCGGGCACGCGGAAATTTCCGATTTCATTGCTGATCTGGCGAACGTTTGCTAGCATCCCGGGGCTAGACTATGGCGCCTCGTAACCATGGAGTGAGAGGCATGCGGATCGCACGCCGACGCGCGGCGGCACTGCTGGGCGCCGCTGTCATGGCCCGCGCGGCGGGATCCCGGGCAGAGCAGGTCATCGACCTCAACCCGCACCTCAAGCTGAACACCGACGATTTCGACAACATGCTCCAGCGCGGCCTGGTCCGCATCCTGGTGCCGTACAGCCGGACCTTTTTCTTTGAGAATAGGGGCCGGTTCTACGGCATCGGCGCCGAAATCGGCGACGAGTTGGAGAAATGGCTGCGCAAGACCTACCCGGCCCATCAGCAAAAGTTGGTCGTCGCCCTCATCCCCACTTCGCGTGACCGGCTGATCCCCGACCTGCTGGGCGGCGCCGGCGACCTTGCCGTCGGCGATATCACCATCACGCCGGACCGGCAGAAGCTGGTCGCATTCACCACCCCGACGCGCACCAACGTGCAGGAACTGGTGGTGACAAGGGCGGGCTTGCCGCCGATGGCCTCGGCCGACGAGCTTTCGGGACAAGACATCGCCGCGCGTCCCGGCACATCGACATACGCCAGCCTCGTCTCACTCAACGAGCGGTTGACCGCTGCCGGGCGCCCACCAGCCACCATCATCGATCTGCCGCCGACTCTGGAGGTGGAGGACATGATGGAAATGGTCGCGGCCGGGCTGCTGCCGGCCATCCCGGCGGAGGACTGGGTCTTCGATGCCTGGACCTCGCTGATGCCCGGCATCATGGTGCACCGCAACGCCGTGCTGCGCCCGGGTGCCAGCCTGGGCTGGCCGGTGCGGCCGGACAACACGAAGCTGCTCGGCGTGCTCAACAGTTTCCTGGCGAAGGTCGGCGGCTCCGCGCAGAACATGGGCGACACCACTGCCTGGTATCTCAGGCAGGTCAAGAAGATGCATTCCGCGACCGACCCAGCGGAGCTGAAAAAATTCGACGCGACGCTGGGTTTTTTCCAGAAGTACGGTTCGCAATACGGCTTCGACGCGCTGATGCTGGTGGCGCAGGGCTACCAGGAATCGGCGCTGGACCAGAGCACGCGCAGCGGTGCCGGCGCGATCGGCGTGATGCAATTGCTGCCAGCGACGGGCAAGGACATGGGTGTCGGCAACATCGCGCAGACCGAGGCGAACGTGCATGCCGGCGCGAAATACATGCGCCATCTGCTCGACGTGTATCTCAAGGACGCCGACTTCGACGAGCAGAACCGCACGCTGTTCGCGTTCGCCTGCTACAACGCCGGGCCGAACAAGGTCGCGCAGCTGCGCAAGCAGGCCAAGAACGAAGGCCTGGACGAGAACGTCTGGTTCGACAATGTCGAGCGCATCGCCGCCAAGCGGATCGGCCAGGAAACGGTGCGCTATGTGCGCAACATCTACAAATACTACATCGGCTACAAGCTGCTGGCCGAAAACCAGGCACGCATGGCGGCGAGCAAGGCGGCGGTGCGAGGTCAGGTCACCGACAAGCCGGGGGATACCGTGGGCGCCCCGGCGCGGCCAGCCCCTCCGTAATCGGTCAGTGGCCTCGCCCGGTTGGCTTGTCGCCGACGGGGCGGCGGCAAAGAAGGAGCGACACAGACATCAGAATTCCAGGACGCCGGAGTCCCCTTTCGCTTGCGGCGCATCAACCGGGCCGGAACCAACGAAACGCCCGGATTTGACAGATAGGCGGACAAATCGGGAACATCAGGCGGCCTTGCGCGTCAGCTCGGGTGCTGCCCGAAGGGGCCTCAATCCGTCACCGTTTTCCGTCATTTCTTGCTGGACGGCC
>CAIMEK010000926.1 GCA_903839965.1 uncultured Acetobacteraceae bacterium
CCGACATCCTGTTCCGCGATTCCACGAGCGGCGCTCTCGGCAATTTCCTGATGAGCAACGGCCGGCCGACTTGGGTCGGCATCGGTTGGGCCGACCCCGGGCTGCGGGTCGCGGGCGTCGGCGACTTCAACGGCGACGGCACCTCCGACATCCTGTTCCGCGACCCGGTGGGCGGCGGGCTCGGCATGTTCGCCATGCACAACGACCAGCCGACATGGAGTTCCATCGGCTGGGCCGACCCCGGGCTGCGGGTCGCGGGCGTCGGCGACTTCAACGGCGACGGCATTTCCGACGTCTTGTTCCGCGATCCGACCAGCGGCAATCTCGGCGACTTCCTCATGGGCAACGGCGGGCCGAGATGGGCCAACATCGGCTGGGCCGACCCCGCACTGCAGGTCGCGGGCGTCGGCGACTTCAATGGCGACGGCACCTCCGACATCCTGTTCCGCGATCCGGTCGGGGGCGGGCTCAGCGAATTCTCCATGCACGGCAATCAGCCGACATGGACCTTCATCGGTTGGGCTGCTCCCGGCTTGCACGTCTCGCAGTGATCGCGTCCGACAGGGGACGCGATCCTGCTTCAGGCCTGTACGTGAAAGGGGAATCAGCCAGCCCGACGGAGCCGCCCGATCCATAACCGGATCGGGCGGCGTGCGTCGATGCGCCTCAGAAGACGCGGATCGGCGTCTCGGCGTCGGCGGCGAGCAGGGCCTCGATCTCGTCGTCGAGACGCATCAGGGTAAGCGAGGCGCCGGCCATTTCCAGCGAGGTGCAGTACTCGCCGACATACGACCGCCCGATCTTGATGCCGCGCTTCTCCAGCTGGTCATGCGCCAGCCCGTACAGCAGGTACAGCTCGCTGATCGGCGTGCCGCCCAGCCCGTTCGCCATCAGGGCGACCTTATCGCCGGCCTTGTAGGGCAGGTCGGGGACGATGGCATCCAGTAGCAACGTCACGATCTCAGTGGCGCTGACGATCTTGGCCCGGCGGCGGCCAGGTTCGCCATGGATGCCGATGCCGATTTCAATTTCGTCCGCGGCGATGTCGAACAGCGGCACACCCTTGGCCGGCGGCGTGCACGAGCTGAGGGCTATGCCCATCGAGCGGGTCACGCCGTTGACCTTCTTGCCGATGGTCATGAGCTGCCCGAGGTCGGCGCCTTTTTCGCTCGCCGCGCCGACCGCCTTGATGACGAAGAAATTCCCGGCCACGCCGCGGCGGCCGACCGTATAGGTGGAATCCGACACTGCAACGTCGTCATTGATGATGAGGGTCTCGACCTTGATGCCCTCGGCGTCCGACAATTCGGCCGCCATTTCGAAGGCCAGGCGGTCGCCGGTGTAGTTGTTGACGAGGTAGAGCACGCCCTTCGCCGAGCGCAGCAGCTTCGTCGTTTCCGAAATGTAGTCGACCGGGGGGGCCGAGAACACGTCGCCGGGGCAGGCCGCGTCCAGCATGCCGCGGCCGACCGCCATCACATGGGCCGGTTCGTGGCCGGAGCCGGAGCCCTGGATGATCGACACCTTGGCGTCGTTCGGCGCATCGGTGCGCATGATCAGATTGTAGGCGGGCACATACTTGATGGTGCCGGGATTGGCCCGCGCCAGGCCATGCAACATTTCCGGCACGAATTGCTTCGGGTCGTTGACGAATTTCTTCATGACACTTTCTCCCTGGATTCAGCTGCCCCTGCGGACTGGCAAGCCGTGCTCACGTTCCTGGCCATCAGCGCGACCGCCATGGCGCCCGCGTCGGGCGAGCCCCGGCTGCGCTCGCCGGTATAGGCGGCGCGCCCGCGGCGGGCGACGAGTTCGGTCGTCTTCACCGCGGCGGCATCGGCCGCCTCGACCGCCGCCGCGAAGGCCGCGTAGGGATCGGCGGAGTCCGCCAGCCCCGCTTCGAAGCGGGCGATCAGCGGTGCCAGCGCATCGAGCAGGGTCTTGTCGCCCAGTTCGGCGCCGCCGCGCTTCTGGATGCCATCGAAAGCCGCCTGCAGCATCGTCGCCGCGTCCGCGGCCGCGAGTTCGGTCCGGGTGCCGGCCTTGATGCCGGCGCGCAGGAAGCCGGTGCCCCAGAGCGGACCGGAAGTGCCGCCGCAGCGGCTGGTGATGATGAGGCCGACCTTCTTGAGGAAGGTGCCGATATCGGTCCGGTCGATGGTGTCGAATTCCTCCAGCACCTTTTCGAACCCGCGCGCCAGGGAGTAGCCGAAGTCGCCGTCTCCCACCACCGAATCGAGCTCGCAGAAATGCTGCTCGTTGTCGATCGCCGTGCGTGCCATCGAGCGGACGACGGTTTCAACCATTGGCATGGACGTCGGCATTCGCTTCCTCGGGAAATGTTGTTGGTCAGCCTCAGGGATGTTGGGTTGGCCGGTTCTGCAGGCAGGCGGCCAGATCCGCCAGGCGAATCCAGCCGCCGGGTCGCGCGCGGCTGCGGTTGGCCAGCACCTCGATCTGCCCGCCCGGTTCGCCGAAATCGCTGACGACCAGTGCGGCTTCGTCGAAGTTCTCCTGGCGGGTGTAGCTGCTGATGGTGACCACGCACCGCAACCCGGCCGCCGTGGCGGCTTGCAGGCCATTGCGCGAATCCTCGATCACCAGCGCCGCCGCGCGATCGACCCCCAACCGCTCGACCGCGAGATTGTAGATGTCCGGCGCGGGCTTTTTCTTGGCGACAACCTCGCCGGCCAGCACCGCCGCGAAGCGCGCCGCATTCGCCGGCCCGGCGGCGCAGTTCAGGATCGCCGCCACCGACGCCTGCGCCGAGGTCGACGCCACCGCCAGCGTCCAGCCGGCGTCGAGCGCCTCGCCGATCAGCCGGGTAATGCCGGGACGTGGCGGCAGGCGGCCTTCGGCCACCATGCCCGTGTAGATTTCCGTCTTGCGTTTGTGCCAGCGCGCGACTTCGGCCAACTGCGCGTCGCGCTCGCGCGGCAGTCCCGCGGCGGCGATGAACGCGTCGGTCAGCAGGCTCGCCATGCGTTCCTTGCCGCCGCCGATGCGAAGCCGCACGCCGTACTCCGCTTCCGACCACTGCACCGGCAGTCCGAACTCGCGGAAGGTCTGGTTGAACGCCGGCAGATGGCCTTCCCGCTCGGTGTCGGAGAGCACCCCGTCGCAGTCGAAGATCAGGGCGCTCACGCTGCCTTCCCGTCGCTGTGGAAGGCGCGGATATGTTCGACCGCCATCTGCTTCACCCGCTCGCGCACGAACTTCAGCAGCGACGGCGGATCGGTGCTGTTGGGCTTCTCCTGGAAGAAGTCCTTGTTCGCGCTCATGAAGGCGATCTTCAGCGCGGTGGAGATGTTCACCTTGGCGCAGCCGCGGGCGATCAGGTCGTCGAACTGCGCCGCGCTCAGCCCGGTGCCGCCGTGCAGGCACATCGGCAAGGAGACCTTGGCGACGATGTCCGAAACCCGCTGGGCGTTCAGCACCGGCGCGCTCTTGTAGACGCCATGGGCGTTGCCGATCGCCGGCGCGAACACATCGACGCCGGTGGAGCGGACGAAATCGACCGCGGTTTCCAGCGAGTAGATGTCCGACTCCGCGTCCGAGCCGATGCCGTCCTCGACGCCCTTGATGCCTTCGATTTCGCCTTCGACGTGAGCGCCATAGGTGCGCGCTTCGGCGACGACCTCGATGGTCTGGCGCTTGTTCTCCTCGACGCTGGGCAGCGAGGAGCCATCGAACAGAACAGAGTTCCAGCCGCGCTTCAGGCAGGCCGACAGCACGGCGCGATCGGGGCAATGGTCGAGGTGCAGCGCCATCGGCACGCTGGCGCGCTCCGCGCTCGCGCGGAACAGGGCGTAGAGCTCGTCCAGGCCGGCGGCCTTCACCGTCTTCACCGAAGTCTGCACGATCAGCGGCGCCCGCAGCTCTTCGGCGGCGGCCACGACAGCGTCGAGGGACACGTCGTTGACGATGTTGAACGCTCCGACTCCGTAGCGCCTGGCGAAAGCGTCCTGGAGGATCTCTTTGGTCGAGACTACTGGCACGGTTCGACCCCTTTTCGGTGTCGGCCGGCCCCTGGCAGGGCTCGGCTGGATTCCGATCATGTTATCGAAGGCGCCCTTGTCTGGCAAGGCGAGGCCCCCCGGCGGCGCCCCGCCGGGGGGCCGTCCATGCGGCCGGCGGCCTCGCCAGCGACGCCGATCAGCGGGGCGAAACGGCTGAACGCGCCTGCGCTTTCGGGGCGTTCACGGCAATGGTTCGGGCCGGACACGACAGCGGGCGAACTTCCGGCCCAGGCAGCCTGCTGCCCCCTATTCCTTCTTGTGCGACGCCTTGATGGCCTTCTCCCAGAACTGGCACTGCTTCGGCTGTCCCGCGCGCTTGGCCTTCAGCCCGTCCGACCGCAGCTGCTCCTGCGCGGCTTCGTAGGCCACCGGATCGTTGGTCTGCCAGGCGGCCATCGCCTGCGCATAGCGGATCTGCGTGGTATGGCGCGCCTCATCCGTGTCGCAGGCGGCGCGCGCGGGCGCCAGCGGCAGCAGGCCGATCATCGAGACCGCAATGACGAGCTGGATCTTGAATTTCATCTTTCGTCCCCGGTGACGTGAATGGCGGAATATGGGCGGACGCGGTCGAAATGCGCAACGGAATTGCGTGGCCGTCCTGGGCCGTTGTGGGGGGAACCTGCCTCTGGCGCCGGTTCTCCCTCGGTTTTGAGGGGCTGGCGTGCTTCGGTCGGGGTCCCGGTCACGCCGGCCGGGACCCATGGCGAACCGATCACTCCAAGACCCGCAGCGTCCTGTGCCGTGCCGGCTGAAGATATGCGGCAGGGCGGGGAGTGTTACTTCTTCATGGCCCAGTATCTGTGGCCCATATCCCAGAAGCTGTAGAAGGCGTCGCCCGCGATCACGCCGGCGGCGAACACTTCCATGTCGGCCCGCCGCGACCCCTCGGTCAGGCGGGTCCAGATGAACCGCAGCGCGATGCCGACCAGCACGGCCCAGCCGGCCAGCGGGCCGCCGAGCAGCAGGCCGGTGCCGAGCAGGATGCCCATCTGCCGGCTCGGCCCACCCGCGATCTGCACCAATGCGCCCGGGATGGCCCAGAGGGCCAGGTACTGCGCCACTTCCATCGAGGCACCCGCCTTGATCGAGGCGACGTAGGCGCGGTCGATCGGCGCCACCAGGTTGTTGGCCATGTAAAAACGGTGCGACAGGAGCACGACCACCCCGGCCACCACGAAGGCGAACATCGCGGCGAACAACTGCTGCTTGCGCCCTTCCAGCTCGAAGGCCGGATCGGCGCCGTAGCCGCGCAGCATATACCCGGCCTTGAGGTCGTAGCCCATGTCGGCGAAGGCCGGGCCGGTGGCGGCGGTGAAGCCGACCAGCAGGGTGAGCGCGATCGGCGGGAAGCCGAGCAGGATGCCGATGGCCAGCGTGACGATCGCGACCCCGAAGGCGGGGAACCAGCCGGCATGCATGGCCGCCAGCCCGACGATGATTTCGTGCGCCAGCGCCGCGAAGGCGGCGTAGATGAGGAAGCCCACCAACATCCCTACGGACATGGACGTCCACAGCCCGCCGAATGCCGCCAGCAGCACGGCGATGACGAGATAGGCAAGACTGCCGAAGCTCAGCGAACGGCGCACATAGGCAGAGCTGTGCCGCGCTCCGCCGCCGGGGGGCATGCCCTTGTCGTCCTTCAGCACCAGGATCACCACCTGGATCAGCGCAACGAGCCCGGCCCCCACCATGAAGCCTTGCGGCAGGTAGACCTTGGTGATGTCGCCACCGGGAAAGATCGAGGCGAAGCTGGGCCCGCTGAACAACAGGGTGGAATAGCTGCGCACCAGCAGGCCGACGCCGAACATCGCCAGTGCCCAGATATTGCCGATGAACGCCACGCCGAAGGCCGACATGGGAATGCCGAACGTTGCCTCGCCGGCAACCCCGGTCAGCACGCCGGCGCCGAGTACCCAGAGCTTGTGGCCGCCTTCGTCGCCGGCGCGGATCGCCTCGGCCGCCGCCACGCCGGGCGGCCAGGCGCCGCCGGAGGGGAAGATCTCGCTGTCGAACATGCGATAGAGCAGGTAGCCGTCGACGAGCATGGCCAGGAACACGCCGAACAGCAGTGGCAGCACCAGTTCGGGCATGCCCATCAGGAAGGGAATGCCGATCGGCAGCAGCAGTGCATTGCCGGCGCCGAAGGTCGCCGCCGAGATCGCGCTCTGCGCCAGGTTCTGCATGTGGATCGACCGGTAGCGCGCGAACACCGCCATCGGCAGCCGGCCCAGCGCCATGCCGCCGAGCGCACCGATGAGCGAGGTGTTGGTGGTGATGCCCAGCGTGGTGATGAGCTGGGTGCCGATGATGGCGCCGAGGACGCAGAGGGGCGTGATGAAGAACAGGCTGGCCGCGCTGAAAAATGCCGGATGCTGCCGACCTGAAGTCCCGCTCATTGCTGCCCCTCCTTTTACGCTGCGCCGACGATACTCATTCCGCTGCCAGGGCGGAAGGGGTTTGTCCACCATATTCCGCCCCGGCGGCAGCGGGCGAGACGGCACCATCGGCGACATCGTCATCGAGCAGGGCGCGTGGGCGTTCCCGCGGATCGCCGTAGCCGGAGCCGCCGCCGAGCTGCACCTCGACGATGCGGTCGGTCGTGGTCAGGGTGACGAGTTCGCCGGTGCCGCAGTCGTGCACCACGTTGCCGGCCGGGTCCTTCACCAGCCCGTGCACGCCCCCGCCATGGCGCCCGCCGAACAGGCCCTCCGTCGCCACGCCCACGCCCTCGGGATAGACGGAAAACAGGGTCGGCAGCCCGTCCTCGTGCAGCTTGCGCACGCTGGTGCGCACGCCGAGCCCGCCGCGCCGGCGCCCGGGGCCGCCGCTGTCGGTGACGAAGGTCTTCTCCAGCACCAGCACCGGCACGCGGGCCTCCATCAGTTCGATGGAGGTGTTGGCGGCCGAGGTGGGGTAGAGCAGGGCCGACTTGCCGTCGCTGTGCGAGCAGGCGCCCTGGCCGCCGCCCATGAAGAAATGGTCGGCGTAGATGTGCCCGTCGGCCTCGCGCCCATAGATGCTGATCGCATGCGGCAGCCCGGTGGCGGCCTGCACCTGGTCCGGCGCCGCCTCGGCCAGGGCGCGGAAAATGTTGGGGGCGATGTACCAGCCGGTGCGCAGCCGCATGTTCACCGAGGCCGGCTTGGTGCAATTCAGGATCGACCCTTCCGGCGCCTTCACCGTGAATGGCCGGTAGCAGCCCGCATTGCTACGGGTTTGCGGCGACAGGATGCACTTGAGCGGATAGGTCGCGTGCGCCGCGGTGTAGGTGAAGGTGCAATTGAGCCCGCCCTGCGGCTGCTGCGGCGGGGCGCCGGCGAAATCCACCTCGATCGTATCGCCGGCGACCGTGATTTTGATGGGATAGCGCAGCTTGTCGCCCAACGGGTTGTTGTACACCTCGGATTCGTAAACCCCGTCCGGCAGCGCCCGGATGGCCTCGCGCATGGCGTGTTCGGAACGGTCCTGCACGGTGGCGGCGAGGGCGCGCAGGTCGTGCATGCCGTAGTCGCTCATGAAGGCCAGCAGCCGGTCCGCGCCCAACTGGTTGGCGGCGACGAAGGAATGCACGTCGCCCAGCACTTCGGCCGGTTTGCGCACGTTCTCGCCGAGCAGGGTCAGCAGGTCCTCGTTCGGAACGCCGGCCCGGTAGAGCTTCATCGGCGGGATCTGCATCCCCTCGTCGTAGATCTCCCGCGTCCGCAGCGAATCCCTGGTCCCGCCGATATCGCCGACATGGCCCACGGTGGCGGTCAGCGCGACGACGCGACCGGCCCGGAACACCGGCGTGACCACGGCGATGTCGTACAGATGGCCGGCGCAAAGCCAGGGATCGTTGGTGATCAGCACGTCGCCGGGCTGCAGCGTATGCGTGGGGAATTTCCGCAGCAGCGCCTTTACGGCGATGGGCACGGTGAAGTTGAACACCGGCATCGCCCGCGGCGAATGGGCCAGGCTCTCGCCGTCGGGGTCGAGCAGGTCGGTGGCAAAATCCTGCGCCTCGGAGATGATGACCGAGAAGGCGGTCCGCACGATGGTGTGCCACATCTCCTCGACCACCGTTACCAGCCGCGCCCACATGATTTCGAGCGAGACCGGATCGGACTCGATCAGCGCACGCGCCTCCGCCAGCGGGGTCGCCGGCGTGATGCGGGCGGCGGCGGGCGGCGTGACGGCGACGCGAATGCGCAGCGCTCCCGTGCCATCCACCGTCACGTCATCACCAGGCGCGACGATGGTGGTGGCCTCGCGCTCCTCGATGATGGCGGGGCCGGCGATTGCATCGCCCGTGCGAAGGGCGTAGCGATCATAGACCGGAGTCGCCACGAAGCCGTCGCCGAAATACGCCTGCCGCGTGCCCTTGCGCGCGGCGCCGCTCGCCATCGTGCCGGCCTGCGCCAGTGCCAGGGCCGGAACAGGCCCGCGGCAACGAACGCGCAGCGAAACCAGTTGTATTTCGACACCCTCGTAGACCGACGTGTAGCGCGCCGCGTAGGCCTGCACGAAAGCCTCCCGGATGCCCGGCATCGCCGCATCGTCGATCGCGCCATCGGGCAGCTCGACGTTGATTTCGTGCAACTGGCCGACCAGGCGCATGTCGGCCGACCGCTCGGTCGTCACATCGGCCTGCGGAATGCCGGCGGCGGTGATGCGCGCGCTCGTTCCCGCCTCCAGCTCCCGCAGCACGGCATCGATGCGCGCGGCGGCGCCTGCCTCGTCGAGGCGGAGCGGATGGCTCTGCACCTGCTCGAAGGACAGCGGCGCGGCGAGGAACCCGAGCGCCGAGGCGGCGCCGGAGGCCGGCGGGATCAACACCTCCTCGACGCCGAGAATGCGCGCCACGCCGGCCGCGTGGGCGGGACCGGCGCCGCCGAAGCCCACCATGGCATAGGCGCGCGGATCGCGGCCTTTCTCGACGATGTGGATGCGCGCCGCCGCCGCCATGCTTTCGGTGACGACACGATGGATGCCCCAGGCCGTCTCGATGGCGGAAAGGCCGATGCCGCCGCCCACCGCGGCCAGCGCCCGCTCGGCGGCGTCGCGGTCGAGCGCCATGCGCCCGCCGAGGAAGAAGCCAGGGTCGTAATAGCCGAGCAGCAGGTTGGCGTCCGTCACCGTCGGCTGCTCGCCGCCGCGGCCGTAGCAGGCCGGCCCCGGATCGGCCCCGGCCGAGTGCGGCCCGACCCGCAGCAGGCCAACCTCGTCGACCGCGGCGATCGAGCCGCCGCCGGCGCCGATCTCGATCATGTCGATCACCGGCGCCTTCACCGGAAGCCCGGAACCTTTCTTGAAGCGGTGCACGCGGGCGGCTTCCATTTCGGCGGCAACGCCGGCGCGGCCGCCCTCGATCAGGCAGGCCTTGGCCGTGGTGCCGCCCATATCGAAGGAAATCACGTCGTCCTTGCCGGCGAGCTTGCCGAAGTAAGCGGTGGCGAGGCCGCCGCCGGCAGGGCCGGATTCGAGCAGGCGGATCGGGAAGGCGCGCGCCGTATCGGGCAACACCAGGCCGCCGGCGGAGTGCATCAGATAGAGCGCGCCGGCGAAGCCACGCTGGGCGAGTTCGTCCTGCAGGCGGCGGACGTAGCGGTCCATCAGCGGCTGCACGAAGGCATTGGCGCAGGTCGTGGCGATGCGCTGGTATTCCCACAACTCGGCCACTACGTCCGAGGAAAGCGACACCGCGACCCGCGGGAACAGTTCCCGGATCGCCTGACCCGCGGCGCGTTCGTGCGCGGGGTTGCGGTAGGAGTGCAGGAAGCCGATGGCGATCGCTTCAACCCCGTCGGCCACGAGCTTGCGCGCGGCGTCGCGCACCGAGTCGAGATCGATCGCGGTCACCACCTGCCCGTCGCGATCCATCCGCTCCGTCACTTCCAGGCGGCGCCGGCGGCGCACCAAGGGCTGCGGGTATTGCAGGAACAGGTCGTAGATGTCGTAGCGTTGCTCGGTGCCCATCTCCAGGATGTCGCGGAACCCGCGGGTGGTGATCAGCCCGAGTTGCGCGCCCTTGCGTTCGATGAGTGCATTGGTCACCAGCGTGGTGCCATGCACGATCTCGCCGATGTCGGAAAGGTGCAGGCCGGCGGCGGCGACGATCTCGTCGAGCCCTTCGAGCGCGCCGACCGACGGGTCATCCGGCGTCGTCAGGCATTTGTGCAGCCGGATATCTGCACGCTCGGCATCGAGCAAAATGAAATCGGTGAAGGTGCCGCCAATGTCGAAACCGATACGCCAGCGCGGTATTCCGGTCATGCGGTCCTCCTGCCGCGAGGAAAACCCCAGGGATGGGCGGCTCGCCGGCACGTGGGCCGAGAATAATCACGCCGGGGCCGCCCGTCCACCCGAGGGGCGGCCTGCTGGCCTCAGTGGGCCGCGCCGCCGCTGGCTCGCGCGCTCGGCGATGCCCACGAGCAATATATCTGGCGCTTTTCGCGGGCACAGAAGATGGATCTGTCGGGTCGCAAGTCCTGGTGCGCGAGCAGCGACCCGGAATTCGTCGCCAGGGCGGCGGAGATCGTTGGCTTGCATATGGCCCCGGCGGCTGCGCGATGATCGGCCAGTCGCATGACTACCAGCGGCATGGGACGACAACGCTGTTTGCCGCGCTGGACGTCGCCACCGGCAAGCTGACCGGCCGGCACTACAAAAGGCAACGACGCGTCGAGTTCCTCAATTTCATGAACAAGGTCGCGGCTGACTACCCGGAGCGGAAAGTCCACGAGATCCTCGACAATCTTTCAACACACAAACCGAAGCGCGACATCTGGCTCGCCCGCCAGCGAAACGTCCGTTTCCACGACACGCCGACCCATGCCTCGTGGTTCGATCAGATCGGGATCTGGTTCTCGATCGCCAGCGGAAAGTCGCTGAACGGCGCATCCTTGCAAACAGTCAGTCACCTCAAGGCACATATCGACAGCTTCATCGCTAGCCATAACGACCACGCCTGCCCATTCGTCTGGAGCAAGAGCAAAGACCACCAGAAACGCGCGGGGCTGGTGGGGCGGCCGCGCGCCGGGGGCAAGGCAGTGGTATCGACCTGGTCGCTCCCCCGGCCGAAACCACTACCTGGCGGGGAATGGTGGTTTCCGCAGGCCCAAACCCGGTCGATGAGCGATCACGGCAGACTTCACGCACACCGGCTAGAGCGGCCGTACGCTCCAGAACGTCGCCGTCCCGTTCAGCACCCCGGTGATGCGGTTCCGATACGCCGTGGGCTGCTTGTACTGTCCGATGGGATAGAACGGGACCTCCTCGAACGCCACCTGTTGGATCTTCCGACAGATCGTCTGCTGCTCGCCAACCGACCCGGCAGCCAGCCACTCCGCCTTCAGCATCGGCAACCGCGGGATCGTCGCCCATCCTGGATACGACGCATTGCCCTGCAAAGGCTGATGGGCCACCGGATTTAGCCAGTCCATCCCCTGGGGATTGCCGCAGTACGCGCTCCACCCGCCTTCAGACACAGGTCCCTTGCTGTTGCGCCGCGTCAGCACGTTGCCGAAGCTCATGGCCGTATACTCAACGTCCATTCCAATCTGGCGCAGCATGTCCCCCGCAACATCCCCCAGCGGCTTCTGCGCGACGCTGTCGGTGGGAACCAGCAGCACCACCTTCTCGCCCTTGTAACCGGCCTGCTCAAGCTCGCGGCGAACTCGTGCCGGGTCGCGTGGAGTGGTCAGCGCGCCCATCCCCTCGTCATTGGCCATCGGCGTCCCGGGGCAGAAATACCCCATCGGCGTATGCTGGAACGCCGGATCGATGCCCACCACCGCCGTCATGAACGCCGCCTGGTCGATCGCCCCCAACAGAGCCCGGCGGATCGCCGGCTTGTCGAACGGCGCCTGCAGGTGGTTGACCTGCATGCTGCAGCAGAACCCCATAGGGTCCAGCACCCGGATCGTGATCTCGGGCACACGCCGCAACACCGGCAACAGGTCGTGTGCCGCATTCTCCACCCAATCCACCTCGCCGGCCTGCAGTGCCGCGGTCGACGTCCCCGCATCCGGCATTGTCGTCCACTCGACCCGGTCGAAATGCACAACCTTCGGGCCCGCGGTCCAATCCGTCACCCCGTCCGGACGCGGCCGATACCGCTCGAACCGCTCATAGACATTGCGCGCCCCCTGCAGTCGCTCATCCGCCTTGTACCGATACGGCCCGCTCCCGATCACCTCCGGCACCTGTTTGAACGGATCGGTCAGCGCCAGCCGCTCCGGCATCATGAAGCAGGCCGGAACTGCCACTTTGCCCAGTGCGTATGGCAACAGGGGGAAGGGCCGCTTCAACCGGAACCGGATGGTCCGGTCGTCCGTGGCCGACAATTCATCCGTCGCCTGCATCAGTGCATCGCCGAACGCGTCGCGCTTGGCCCAGCGTTGGATCGATGCCACGCAGTCCCGCGCCAGGACCGGCGCGCCATCGTGCCACAGCAGTCCCTCCCGGAGCACCAGGTCCCATCTCTTGCCATCATCCTCGATCCGGTGTCCCTCCAGCATCTGGGGCGAGGCCTCAAGCCTGGTATTCAGCCCATACAGCGTGTCGAACACCATCAGCCCATGGGTTCGCGACACCTGCGCGGAGGGCGCGAAGATCGGGTCAACGAAAGCCAGGTCGATCACCGGCACAAAGCGCAACGTCGTGGCAGCCGCCGTGCGGCCCACCGACGGCAAGGCCAACGCACCGGCCCCCGCCACCACGGCGCGCCGCCCGAGCATCATCACACGTCCAGCCATTGCGATCCTCCTTGTGGGGGTTCGATACCCGAGTTCCTCATCGGCATCCGTGTCCAGACCGTCTGAGCCATCGCCTGCGCCTCGGCCGTCGCGCCTGCGAACCGGGCACGAACCGGAACGGATCCACCTGCGTTGTGCAACCGCTTGAGTAAACGGCGTTCCCGCCCCAGTCCTCAACAATCCCGCGGAGCACAGTCAACTCCGTAACAGTCCCCCGGGGCACGGTCAACACCGGATGGGCATGAGCCTGGCCCGCCCGGAACCAGATGATGACGCCCGTGCGCATCATCGCGGCGGGCGCATTGTCCGCAGCGATGCGCTCTC
The DNA here is from genome assembly GCA_903839965.1 of uncultured Acetobacteraceae bacterium. Classification (GTDB taxonomy): domain Bacteria; phylum Pseudomonadota; class Alphaproteobacteria; order Acetobacterales; family Acetobacteraceae; genus Rhodovastum. The sequence continues at coordinate 13,079 of CAIMEK010000926.1, forward strand.
CCAGCGGCTGCTGCGGCCCTGTCAGACGTCGAGCCAGCGAAGCCCGCCGGGTGGCGGGGGAATGTCGGCGTTGTTGTCCATCATGCGTTGCCAGACGTGTTGGGTAACACACTGCGCTTCCTGCAGCAGGGCGGGTTCGTCGATGGTGAGTACCTTGCGGTCGCGCATGAGGAACTCGCCATCGGTCATCACCGAGTGGACGATGCCGGGATGGCCGTAATGGACGATATTCGGCACCAGGCGGATAATCGGGCGCATGCTCGGCACATTGACGTCGATGAAGGTGAGATCAGCCTTCTTGCCAGGCTCTATGGAACCGATCTCGGCCGCAGCACCGATGGAGCGGGCAGCGTTGCGGGTGATGGCATCGAGAATCTGCTGCGGGTCGGGGTCGACGCCGCCCTCCTTTTCGCGACCACGCCCGCCACGATGCAGGATCAGGCCAATCTTCAGAGCCTGAAACATATCCTCGGTCATGTTGTCGGTGCCGATCGCGATATTCACCCCCGCGTCCCGGATCAGGCCGATGCGCGCGATATGCGGCCCGCGACGGGAGGAATTGGCCGGGCAATGGACCATCTGGGTGTCACGCGTGGCGAGCAGCTGGATGTCGCCGGGGGTGCAGAAGCTCCAGTGCGCGGCGACGAGGTCGG
>CAIMEK010000927.1 GCA_903839965.1 uncultured Acetobacteraceae bacterium
CCCGGCCGCCTCGACGGTGTCGAGGTAGAGCTTGCCGACATCCTGGCCGTTGATGGTCATGGCCTCGCGGAATTCGGGGCTCTGGATAACCGAGCGCCGCGGCACCGTCACATAGGCATTCTCCAGCGCCTGACGACGGAACATCGCCTTCGACAGCGCCCACTGGATGAATGCCCAGGCCGCTTCCTTGTTTTTCGACCCGAGCGGTATGGCGAGGCCATTGGCGTTCACGGCCGGGAAGCTGCCGGCCGGCCCGCCCGGCATCGGCGCGTAGCGCATGGTCTCCTTGACCTTGCTCTCCGGCGACTTGGAAATCGGCACCAGCCAGTCGATCGAGGTCGTGCGGATGTTGACCCGGCCGGCGAATTGGTAGCGCATGCACTGGTCGTCGGTGAACGAGAGCACGCCCGGAGGCGCGCACTTGGACAACAGCTCGGCGTAGATCTGCGCCGCCTGCACCGCTTGCGGCGAATTGATCATCGGCATCAGGTCGTCCGGCGGATTGCGGAAGATCGTGCCGCCCTGCGCCATCAGGTAGGGCGGCCATTCCCAGTGATGCAGGGCATCGTTGACGAATGCCCAGGTCGTGCCGGGCTGGTTGGTCCGCTTGCAGGTCTCCAGCAGTTCCTCGCAGGTCTTCGGAACCGGCAGCCCGGCCTTCTCCAGCAGGTCGCTCCGCGCGATGCCCATCAGGATGGCGCCGGCGACCCAGGCAAAACCGTACGGCTTGCCGGTCGCGTCGCTGAGGATCACCTGGGCGCCCGAGGCGAAGTCGGCCGCGTCCCATTCGGGTGCAGTCCACTTCGGATCGCGGATGATCTCGTCGAGCGCCGTGAGCCAGCCGGAGGTGATCCAGCGACCCGCCCATGGCGTGCCGGCATTGCAGAAGTCATATGCCGAACCGCGCGTGGACAGCTCCAGGTCCATCCGCTGGGTGTAGATCGGCATCGACGCCAACTCGAAGTTCACCTTCATCCCGGTGGCGTCCTCGAATTCCGGCAGCCACTTCTTCAGGGCGAGGTGGAACGTGTGCTGGAAGGAGGCGCCGTTGATGGTGACGCCGGCGAAGCGCTTGGCCTGGCCGCGTACCGCGGGGGCACGCAGGCCGACGGCCAGCGCGGCCGCGCCGGTCAGGGACGTCTGCAGCAGGCGGCGGCGGTGGAGGGCGGCCGCGACGGCCGTCAACGGCATGGCCGGTCGGAATGGCTGCTCGTTCATGGCATTTCCTTCCTGTTTGTTCGGCCCGGGAGGGCCGCTGTCGTCGCGCGCCGGTCTTTTCGCCGGTTTGGTCAGGCAGTCGGGGGCGCTCGGCGCCGCGCGCCCCCGGCGGCTCCGGCAGGCAGCGGTCTTCAGAGAATTGAGGTCCACGCTGTTGGCGCGCTGCAGAGCGACCCTGATGCGCTCCTCCTGCGCCGCCGGAACGGACCTGAACGGCCGCCGGCAAGGACCGACCTTGCGTCCCTGCAGGTTGATGGCGAGCTTGGTCCCGGCCGGCCAGTTGAACTTGCTGATCTCGCGCGTCACGTCGCTGATGATGAAGTGCAGCTTCTGCGCCATCTTGATGTCGCTGCGCTGCAGCGCGTCCCAGAGCGCCAGGCAGTGGCGCGGCAGGATCGCCGCCGCACCCGAGATCGATCCGGTCGCGCCCAGGGCGAGGCCGGGGTAGAGCAGCCAGTCGTGCGCCCAGGTCACGGAAATCTTGTGGCCGACGGTTTGCAGCAACTCGGTCAGCGTCTCCAGCGAACCGCCGATGCTTTCCTTGGTGCCGATGATGCCGGGATGGTCGGCCAGGCGCAGGAACAGCGTGGGCGTCACCGGCACGTCGGTCAGCACGTTGTAGACCACGATGGGCAGGCCGGATTCGCGATTGATGACGTCGTAGTAGTCGTAGATCCCGTCGTCGGAGGGCAGCTGATAGATCGGCGGCGTGATCATCAGCGCCTGCGCCCCGGCGTCGCGGGCGGCCTTCGCCTTGCGCACGGCCTCGCGGGTGCAGGCGGTGATGATGCCGGCCATCACCGGGATGCGGCCCTTGACCTCTTCCACGGCGGTCTTGATCAAAAGGCCAAGGTCCTGGGCGTCGAGCGCGTGGCCTTCGCCGGTACTGCCGCCCAGGCAGACCCCGGTGACGCCGAGGGAAAGATTGTACTGCAGTTCGGCGCGCAGGGCGGGGACGTCGATTTCCTCGGACTCAAGAAACGGCGATGCGAGAGGCGGAAAAATTCCGACGATATCTTCCTTGGTAAGGATTCTTGTCACGTGCACGCTCCTCCTGGTCTGGTGGGTTCAGCAGACGTAGTCTGGTCCGCTTGATCAACGGTGTTTTTCGAACATCTATTCCGCTATACGGGCATCAGACTAGCCACGCCCTGGCAAGGTGACAAGGCCATTGTTCGATCTCGCCCGCCGGCCAATCCCGCCGTTGCGGCCGGCCGGGAGAGTGCCTAAGTTCTGCCCGGATAGCGGGCAGCCAGGCGACGGGACGCGACGATGAAGGATGACGCAGGCCAATCCCCGGACAGGCGGGGCGACGACCTCCTGAAGAGCGTGCTGAAGTCCCTCGGGGTGCTCGATTGCTTCACCACGCTGGACCGCAAGCTGTCCATTTCCGAAATCGCCAGACGCACAGGACTGCCGCGCGGCACCGCGCATCGGGTGATGACGACGCTGCGCGAAGCCGGCTTCGTCGAGCAGGAACGCGAGCGCGACCAGTACCGGCTCGGCATCAAGCTGTTCGAACTCGGCAACGTGGTGCTCGCCAACATGGAC
>CAIMEK010000928.1 GCA_903839965.1 uncultured Acetobacteraceae bacterium
GAGATCGTGCTGTTGGCGGCCGATGGTGTCAACAACATGGCCATCGCCGAACGTCTCGACGTCACCCGCGTCACAGTCGCAACCTGGCGCAAGCGGTTTGCCGCCAAACGGCTCGTGGGCTGGCCGTTGAACCGCGACCAGGGGCTCCGCACAAGATCGGCGACGGCAAGATCGCTGAGGTGGTGACGACCACTCTGGAGAAGCTGCCCGCCACGGCGACGCACTGGAGCACGCGGTCGATGGCCAAGGCGTCCGGCCTGGCACGACGTTGTTGTTCGCGGCGCTCGATGTGCAGAGCGGCAAGGTGATTGGCAAGTGCATGCCCCGCCATCGCGCAGCCGAATTCCGCCGCTTCCTCGGCATGGTCGAGAAAAACGTCCCCACGGAGCTCGACGTGCACGTGCTCATGGACAACGCCTCCAGCCACAAGACCAAGCTGATCCGAGGCTGGTTCGGCAGGCGGCCCCGCTGGCATGTGCACTTCACGCCCACATCGGCATCCTGGATCAGCCAGGTCGAGCGCTTCTTTGCTCTGCTCACCGGTGATCAGAGCCGACGCGGTGCACTCCGCTCCGTTGGCGAACTCGAAGCCGCAACCACGGCCTACATCGAGGCCCGCAACGCTGACCCCAAGCCATTCCGCTGGGTCAAGTCCGCCGACGACAGCCTCGCCGCCGTCGAGCGTTTCTGCCTGCGCGCCATCGCCGTCCAGGATCAATGTGCATAGGAACTTCGGAATCGGGACACTAGGCCGGACCGCCTTTTAAGGGGCAAACCTTCGCGGTATGCGACCTCAGCTGGTCGAGCATCAATGCCGCCGACGCCGTCAGCCGCTGGCCGCTGCGGACGCAGATCAGATGCCAACGATCAGCCCAGGGATCGGTCAGGGACACCGCGCAACCGGGTCGCTCGGCCAGCTCGTGCTTGAGCACCCCCTCGGGGACCACCGTGATCCCGAGGCCCACCTGGACCATCCGGATTGCCGCTTCGAATGTCTTGACCTCGATGCGCGTCTTCAGTTCGAATCCCGATGAACGAGCCGCACTGTTCAGCAAGATCTGGAGCGAACTCGTCGCGGCCAGGCTGATGAAGTTGCAGTCCCGGGTGTCGGCGAAACGGATTGCGCTGCGCGTCGCCAGGGGATGGGCGACCGGCACCAGCGCAACCAGCCGGTCGCGGCGGTAGCGAAACACCTCCAGCCCCTGGGGCACGGACATGTTGCCGGCAAAGATCCCGATGTCGGTGAGCCCGTCTACGGTCGACTGGATCACCTGCGCGCGGGATTCTTCCCGCAGCAGGATTTCCACGTCGCCATGCTTCGCCAGGAACTGCGTGACTTCCTGTGGCAGGAACTCGACGACCGCCGAGGTGTGGGCGTAGATCCGAACCTGCCCGCTCACGCCGGAGACGAAGCGGCCGAGTTCGGACGTCATTTGATTGACGTCGTCGAACAGCGCCAGAGCATGTCGCGCCAGCGCGTTCCCCGCGGCGGTCGCCGTCACGCCGTGGGCGTGACGATAGAACAGCGCTGCGCCGAACTCGGCCTCAAGCGCCCGGATGCGCTTGCTGATGGCCGATGGCGCAATGTGCTCATGCTCGGCTGCCTTGCCGATGCTCCCGATCCGGTGGACAGCGAGGAAAATTCGAAGCGTCGTCAGGTCCGGCTTGATCACCCCATCACCCGTATCCGCGTCGTCGTCTTAGCCACCGAACCCCCTTTTTGCCCGGGCATCGACAGAGCGGCTGTTTTTCCCTGCGCTCGAAGCTTGTTGCCCCGCTCGCAAGCCTCCCCTCGATGGGTGGAATATCAAGACCTTGCATGCGCCGCAAGGGGCGCGCGCAGACACCGCAACGATGGGCCGCGGCGGCGCTTTCGGCGGTGCGGTCAGGGCCGTCTGTGCGCCGGCGCTGGCGGGCCAACAGGGGAATGGGACGCTGGCCGCCGCAACGGGCGTCTCCGGCGTCCCACCCAGTCGTTCAAACGCGACGGCTCGGCTGCAGCCGCTCGATCACCGCCCTGGCAACCGCGCCGGTGCCATCCTTGCCGCCGATGTCGGTGCTTCGGACCGCCCCGGAGCCGAAGGCGGAATCGACCGCGGCCTCGATCTCCGCGGCGGCCTCGACGCACGCCTGGCTGCCATGGCGGACGCCGAGCCAGTCGAGCATCAGGGCCGCCGAAAGGATCGTCGCTGTCGGGTTGGCTATGCCCTGGCCGGCGATGTCCGGCGCAGTGCCGTGGCAGGGCTGGAACAACGCATGCTCGTCGCCGATGTCGCCCGAGGGAGCGAAGCCCATGCCGCCGACGAGGCCCGCCGTCAGGTCGCTCAGGATATCGCCGAACATGTTCTCCGTTACCATGACATCGAAGTCCCAGGGATGGCGGATCAGGTCCAGCGCCGTCGCGTCGACTGAATGCTGGCGCGCGTCGATTTCGGGGTAGTTCTTCGAAACCTCGAAGAACACCTTGCGCATGAAGGCAAGGCTGACGAAGACGTTAGACTTGTCGATGATGGTCACCGTGCCGCGGCGCTGCCGTAGCGCAGCGCGCCGGCCTGCAAGACTGAAGCAGAAGCGCGACAGCCGCTCGGTCACGTCGCGGGTGATGACCATCGTGTCCCTGGCCACCGTGTCGTTCTCCAGCACGCCTTTGTTGCGTGAAGCAAACAACCCTTCGATCGATTCGCGCACCAGCACTAGATCGATGTCCTTGGCGCGGGGCGACTTCAGCGGCAGCGGCACGCCCGGAATCGCCCGGGCCGGCCGCAGGCCGGCGTAAAGCCCCAGCCGGAAGCGCAGATCCAGCTGCGGCGCCGGCTCCGTCCCATCGGGGCGGCGGATCTCCGGCCAGCCCATGGCACCGAAAAGGATCGCGTCAGCGACATCGGCGACCTTGAATCCGTCCTCTGTCATCGCCACGCCGGTTTCCTTGTACTGGTGGGCGCCGCCGCTGACATACTCGAAGTCGAACTTGAGGCCGTGACGTGCCTCGACGGCACCGAGGACGGAAACCGCGGCCTCGACGACTTCCGGGCCGATGCCTTCGCCCGGCATCGCCGCGATGTGGAATGCGTTGTTTCTCATGAGTCCCTCGTTGTGACGGTTCTACCAAAGGAAATTCGCGGTCGGCGGTCGGGCGAGCCGGACGGGCTGGGCAGGCCCACTTTCACTTTCGACCGGGGGTGCGTGGTTCACGCCGCAGGAACTTGAGGGCCTGCATCAGGAAGCTGTCGCGCCTAGCCACCAGGTCGGCGTGGTTGCGCGCAGTCCAATCGTGGAATCCTTTGCCGGCCTGCACGCCGCTACTGCCTTCGGCGAGCAGGCGCCGGAACATCGGTGTCGGGCGGGTTTCGTTGTAGAGGCTGGGCAGAACGTTGTCCTGCACGGACACGCACAGTTCGAGCCCCACGGTGTCCACATGCTCGAGCGGCCCCCACACCGGAAAGCGCAGGCCCATCCCCATCTTCACCGCGGTGTCCACGTCCTCGGCGCTGGCCAGCCCGGAATCGACGATGGCCGTGGCCTCGCGTATTACCGCCTGGAGGATGCGGTTGGCCAGTTGTCCGGGAAGGTCGCGCCGGACGATGACCGGCGCCTTGCCCCACCCGAGCAGGATCTCGCGCAGCTTTTCGGCGACCGCCAGTTCGGTGTCCTCGCCCATGACGATCTCGACCAGCGGCACCAGATGGCCAGGGAACCAGAAATGCGTCGCCGCGGTACGGCCCCGTCCCTTCACGTCGCGGACGATATCGGAGATCCGCAATCCGGACGTGTTGCTGGTAAGGATCACATCGCGGCCCACGCGCTCTTCAAGTGTGCGGAACATCGCCTGCTTCACGGCCAGGTTCTCGGTAATCGCCTCGATAACCCAGAACGCTCCGGCAACAGCCGCCTTGGGGTCGGTTTCGCCGTGCAGGCGTGCTGAGGCCCGGGCACCCTCCGCCTCGCTCACCAGCCCGCCCTTGACAAGCTGGCGCACATGGACCGCCGCCAATTCGACGCCGCCTGCCGTCCTTGCGGGATTGCAATCTGAAAGCAGTACCTCGTTGCCGGCCAACGCGGCCGATGCGGCGATGCCGGAACCCATCAGGCCGGCTCCGACGATCGCTACCCGGGATGTCGCGGGCATCAGTTCGGCTCCCGGCCTGAACCGGAAGCGCTCCATGCATTTTCAGGCAAGATAAACTCCACCGTTGACGTTGACGATTTCGCCCACGAAGTTGCTCGCCGCCTTCGTGCACATGAAGGCGATCGGCCAGGCGATCTCCTCGGCCATCGCAATGCGCCCGAGCGGAAACACCTCGCGGGGGAAATTGAAGTTGGTGGCGAAGGGTGTCGCGACCGGCCCGGGCGCAACGGCGTTGACCAGCACGCCCAACGGTGCCCCCTTGCGGGCGAGTAGCCGAACCAACGCATGCAGGGCGCCCTTGGAGGCGGCATAGTCGGGCGGCGTGGTCGTGAGAGTCCCGCCGGTATAGCCGGCCAGGGATCCCAGCAGGATCAGCCGGCCTCCGCCGGTGGCGCCCATCCGGGCGATCGCGGTATGGCCGAGTTCAATGGGAAGCCTGGCATTGACCGCAAGGGTGCGACTGAAGCGGGCTTCCCAGTCGGGGTCCTGGTCCCACGGAATCGCGGGCACGATGGCGGCCGAATGGACCACGGCCCAGACCGGCCCCGAGGCGAACAGGCGGTCGATGGCGCCTCGTGCCAGGAGGTCGCCCTCGATCACCTGCGGAACCACGCCGCGCGCGACCAGATCGGCACACGTCGCCTCAAGGCTGTTCACGTCGGCAAGCACCAATTCGGCTCCGAGACCGGCGAGGGCGCTGGCCGTGGCGCGCCCGATGCCGCTCGCCGCGCCGGTGACGACGACACGC
>CAIMEK010000929.1 GCA_903839965.1 uncultured Acetobacteraceae bacterium
GGCGCTCGCCGCCGCGCCCGGGGGTGCCGCCGTCGGTACGCTGCTGGTGTCGGCCCCGGTGGTCATGCTCGGCACGGAGGGCAGTGCCGCGCATGTCGGCGCCAAGCTGTGGCTGAAGGACAGCGCCGTGTCCGCCGGGCCGCTCTACAGCGCGCCCAACGGCATCGAGCTTGGCCGCGTGGACGATCCCACCGCGGCCAAGGCCAAGGCGGGGGAGGCGGTCGACGGTTTCCTGGCGGTCGAGATCGAGGGCTACGTGGCGGCGGATGCCGTGGTGGCGAGCCTCGAGCCGATCTGGCAGGACGCCGAAATGAACTACGAGTTCACCTGCGGCGCCTGCCACACCCTGCACGACCCGCACGAGCACACCGCGGCCGAGTGGGCGACCGAAATGCCGACGATGGCCAAGAACGCCAACCTCCAGCTCAACGAGGCCATGCCAATTCTCAAATGGCTGCAAACCGAATCGCTCAAACCCAAGTCCGGCAACTGACCGGCAGGAGATCGTCGTGATCGACACATTTTGCGTGCGTGAAGCAGCGGATCGGACCAGCGTATCGCGCCGCCGCCTGCTTGCCGGCACCGCCGCCGTGGCGGCGTTTCCCCTGGTGGGCGCCGCGCCGAAGTCGGATGACCTGATCCTGCCCCCCGCGGGCACCGAACAGATTCTCACCACCGGCGACAGCGAGGGCCTGCTCGACGTGCACCTGCGCGACGGCCAGGTGATCGGCGTGTCCAGCCTCGACTCGCCGGCCAACGAGGCCTCGCCGATGGGGCTCAACTGGTACCAGCGCGCCATCGCGTCCGACCGCATCCTGTATCCGATGATCCGCGCGGACTGGAAGCCGGGCGGCAGCGGCGGCGACCGCAGCACCCGCGGCATGCCGAAATACCGCCGTGCCACCTGGGAAGAAGCGCTCGACCTGGTCGCCGGCGAACTGAAGCGGGTGAAGGCCAGCTACGGCAACGAAGCGATCCTCGGCGCGGTTTCCGGCGGCTGGCAGACCGCCGGGCAATTGCACGCCAAGCTCGCCCAGGTCGGCCGCTTCCTCGGCCTGTACGGCGGCTACACCACCATGATCGGCAACAAGAGCTACGCCTGCTGGCAATGGGGCGCGCCATACTCGTGGGGCGTGCAGTACCCCGACGACTCGATGGCCGATACGCAGGCCAACACCAACGCGATGATCTTCTGGGCGTCCGACCCGATGGACTGCCTGAAGGTGCGCGCCATCTCGTACGGGCGCACCCGCACCTGGCTGCAGCAGCTCAAGGCGCGCGGCGTGAAGATGATCGCCATCGACCCGCTGCTCACCGAAACCGGGCGCATGTGCGACCAGTGGATCGCCATCCGGCCGGGCAGCGACGTCGCGCTGATGGCGGCGATGGCGTACTACATGATCAGCGAGAAGAAGGCCGATACCGCCTTCCTCGCGGCTTACACCGTCGGCTACGAGCCGTTCCGCCAGTACATCATGGGCGAGACCGACGGGGTGAAGAAAACCCCGGACTGGGCTGCCAAACTCACCGACCTCAGTGTCGAGACGATCACCGCGCTGGCGAAGTTCTACGCCGAGACGCCGAAGGTGAAGATCACCTCGTCGCGCGGCATCCAGCGTTGCGATCACGGCGAGCAGAACGTGCGCATGCTGATCACGCTCGCCCTGCTGAAAGGCGAGATGGGGCTGCCCGGCGGCGGCCTCACCTTCGAGATCCCGGGCTACGCCGGGCAGGGCGATGCCCGGCTGAAGGCGCGCGGCCCGGCCAGCTTCCCGGGCGTTGCCAATCCGGTGACGCAGGCCATCATCGAACAGCGTTCCGCCGAATCGCTGCTGAATGCGCCGGTGGTGATGAACCACAACGGCAAGCCCTACCCGTATCCGCAGCCCGGCAAGTCGGAGTGCAAGCTGGCCTACTGGGTCGGCGGCGCCACGCTGAACCAGCACGACGACATCAACCTGAACCTGAAGGCCTACGGCAAGTTCGAGACCATCATCGTGCAGGACAGCTGGTGGACGCCGGCGACCCGCATGGCCGATATCGTGCTGCCGGTGGCCTGCCTGTTCGAGCGCAACGACATCACCCAGTTCTGGCGCTACGTGGTCTACCAGCACAAGATCATGGAGCCGGTCGGCGAGGCGCGCAGCGACTTCGAGATTTTCAAGGAACTCGGCAAGCGGCTCGGCATCTACGACCGCTTCGTGATGGGCATGGACAGCGAGGACGCCTGGCTGCGCCGGCTGTTCTCGATGGGCGAGCCGCCGATGAGCTACGAGGATTTCAAGCGCGTCGGCTTCTACAAGCTGCCGGTGGACGAGAGCCCGTACGTGGCCTTCGCCGATTTCCGCCGCGACCCGAAGGCCAACCCGCTGAAGACCGCTTCGGGCAAGTTCGAGATCCACTCGGAGACGATCGCCGGCTACAAGTATGCCGACTGCCCGCCCTCGCCACAGTTCATCGAGCCGTTCGAATGGCTGGGCAGCGCCAAGGCCGCGCAGTACCCCCTGCACATCTTCAACAAGCATCCGAAATGGCGCCGCCACTCCTCGTACGACAACGTCGAGGCGCTGCACACTTTCAGCAAGGTGAAAGGCTTCGAGCCGATCACCATGAACCCGAAGGACGCCGCCGACCGCGGGCTGGTGGAAGGCGACGTGGTGCGGGTGTTCAACGACCGCGGTTCGATCCTCTGCGGCGTGCGCGTCACCAACGAGATCCGTCCGCGCGTGGTGATGATCCAGGAAGGCTCGTGGTACCGCCCGGCGGAACCCGGCCGCATCGGCAGCCTCGACCGCGGCGGCTGCGCCAGTTCGCTGACGGCGCAGCGCGGCACCTCGGAACTGGCCCAGGGACCGGTCTGCCACGACAGCCTGGTGCAGGTGGAGAAATACACCGGCGACGCCAAGCCGAACGATTGGGCGCCGATCGTGCCGGTTCAGTCGTAATCACGGCCGGGAGGCAGCCATCATGTTCGATATTGTGCACATGCCCGACGAACCGGGCCCGATGAGCGTCACCCGCCGCCGCCTGCTCGCCGGCACCGCGGCGGTGGCGGCGTTGCCGGTCATGGGCGCGGCACCGAAGTCGGACGACCTGATCCTGCCTCCCGCGGGCAGCGAGCAGATCCTCACCACCGCGGACAGCGAGGGTCTGCTCGACGTGCATCTGCGCGACGGCCAGGTGATCGGCGTGTCCAGCCTCGACTCGCCGGCCAACGAGGCCTCGCCGATGGGGCTCAACTGGTACCAGCGCGCCATCGCTTCCGACCGCATCCTTTATCCGATGATCCGCACGGACTGGAAACCGGGCGGCAGCGGCGGTGACCGCAGCACGCGCGGCGTGCCGAAATACCGCCGCGCCACCTGGGAAGAAGCGCTCGACCTCGTTGCCGGCGAACTGAAGCGGGTGAAGGCCAGCTACGGCAACGAAGCGATCCTGAGCGACTTCGCGGCCGGCGGCTGGCAGACCGCCGGGCAACTGCACGCCAAGGTCGCGCAGTTCGGCCGCTTCATGGGCTTGTTCGGCGGCTACACCTACAGCATCGGCAGCAAGAGCTACGCCTGCTGGCAATGGGGCGCGCCGTACTCGTGGGGCGTGCAATACCCCGACGACTCGATGGCCGACACGGCGGCCAACACCAACGCGATGATCTTCTGGGCGTCCGACCCGATGGACTGCCTGAAGGTGCGCGCCATTTCCTTCGGCCGCACCCGCACCTGGCTGCAACAGCTCAAGGCGCGCGGCGTGAAAATGATCGCCATCGACCCGCTGCTCACCGAAACCGGGCGCATGTGCGACCAGTGGATCGCCATCCGCCCGGGCAGCGACGTCGCGCTGATGGCGGCCATCGCCTACCACATGATCAGCGAAAAGAAGGCCGACACCGCCTTCCTCGACACCTGCACGGTCGGCTACGAGCCGTTCCGCAAATACATCATGGGCGAAACCGACGGGGTCAAGAAAACCTCCGAGTGGGCCTCGAAACTCACCGACCTCAGCGTCGAGACGATCGACGGCCTGGCGAAGTTCTACGCCGATACGCCGAAGGTGAAGGTGGTCTCGGCACGCGGCATCCAGCGTTGCGACCACGGCGAGCAGAACGTGCGCATGCTGATCACGCTGGCCCTGCTGAAAGGCGAAATGGGCCTGCCTGGCGGCGGCCTCACCTTTGAGGTGCCGGGCTTTGCCGGGCAAGGCGACGCCCGCCTGAAGGCGCGCGGGCCGGCCGGCTTCCCGGGCGTTGCCAATCCGGTCACCCAGGCCATCATCGCGCAACAGTCCGCCCGGACGGTGCTGAACGCACCGGTGGTGGTGAACCACAACGGCAAGCAATACCCCTACCCGCAGCCCGGCAAGTCGGAGTGCAAGCTCGCCTACTGGATGGGCGGCAGCTCGATGAACCAACACGACGACATCAACCTCAACCTGAAGGCGCTGGCGAAACTCGAGACCGTCATCGTGCACGACAGTTGGTGGACGCCCGGCGCCCGCATGGCCGACATCGTGCTGCCGGTGGCCTGTCTGTTCGAGCGCAACGACATCACCCAGTTCTGGCGCTACGTGGTCTATCAGCACAAGATCATGGAACCGGTCGGCGAGGCCCGCAGCGACTTCGAGATCTTCAAGGAGCTGGGCAAGCGTCTGGGCATCTACGACCGCTTCGTCATGGGCATGGACAGCGAAGACGCCTGGCTGCGCCGCCTCTACGCGATGGGCGAACCGCCGATGAGCTACGAGGATTTCAAGCGCGTCGGCTTCTACAAACTGCCGATCGACGAAAGCCCCTACGTGGCCTTCGCCGACTTCCGCCGCGACCCAAAGGCCAACCCGCTGAAGACGGCCTCCGGCAAGTTCGAGATCTACTCGGAGACGATCGCGAACTACAAATACGCGGAGTGCCCGCCCACGCCGCAATTCATGGAACCGTTCGAGTGGCTGGGCAGCCCCAAGACCGCGCAATACCCGCTGCACATCATCAACAAGCACCCGAAATGGCGCCGCCACTCGTCGTACGACGACGTCAAGTCGCTGCACACCTACAGCAAGGTGAAAGGCTATGAGCCGATCACCATGAACCCGAAGGACGCGGCCGAGCGCGGTCTGGTCGAGGGCGACATCGTCCGGGTGTTCAACGACCGCGGCTCGGTGGTGTGCGGACTGCTGATCACGCCCGAAATCCGCCCGCGCGTGGTGATGATCTCGGAAGGCGCCTGGTACCGTCCGGCGGAGCCCGGCCGCATCGGCAGCATCGACCGCGGCGGCTGCGCCAACTCATTGACAGCGCAACGCGGCACCTCGGAACTGGCCCAGGGCCCGGTCTGCCACGACAGCCTGGTGCAAATCGAGAAATACACCGGCGACGCCAAACCGAACGACTGGGCGCCGATCGTGCCCGTGGCGTAGGGAAGCAAGGCCAGGGCTCCGCCCCATAGGCACTAAAATAGGCTTTGACGCGGCTCGGCGGGGTACGATTCATCGCGA
>CAIMEK010000930.1 GCA_903839965.1 uncultured Acetobacteraceae bacterium
GTAGACGACGATCAGCGCGATCGCCAGCGCGGTGCCGGGCAAGGCGAGCGGCAGCATCGACAGGTAGTCCAGCAGTGCCCGCATCCGCACCCTGCTGCGTACCAGCAGGTAGGCCACCACGAAACCCATGACGACAACGAGCGTTGCGCTCGAAGCGGCGAGCATCAGGCTCAACCGCGCCGCCGCCCGCGCGACAGGGTTGTTGAACAGGACATAGTAGTTCGCCAAGGTCCAGTTGCCTGCGGTGAAGCCGTCGCCGACCGACTTCATGAGGGAAACGGTGAGCAACGCACCATAGGGAACGACCAGCGTCATCAGGCAATATACGACGCCGAGCGCGGCGATCGCATAAGTGCCGGGCCCGTTGTCCAGGGTCCGCTGCGCGAAGGCCTTGCCGCCCATGGTGCGGAACCGCTCGGCCTGGCGGGTGCTGCTCCGATAAAGCGCGAGCGCCACCAGCGACAGCACGATAAGGGTCAGCGACGATACTGACGCCGCCTTGAAATCGAGCGCCAGCAGGGCCTCGCGGATCGAGATGGTCAACACATTCAAGCGCAGCATCTGCGGTGGCCCATACATCGCCAGGCAGCCGGCGAAAGCCAGCAGTGCGCCCGACAACAGAGCCGGGCGCATCAGCGGAAGCGTGATATCGCGAACCGTGCTCCAGGCCCGCGCGCCCTGGACACGGGCCGCCTCGTCGAAGGCCGGATCGAGGTTGCGCAAGGCCGGCACCAGCGCCAGGAACACGTAGGATACCCCGTGGGGCAACGCCGTGAACACCAGTCCCCAAAGCGTAAAGATGTTAAGCGGCCCTGGGCTATCGCCGAGGCCAAGGACATGGCGGATAACCACATTGAAATAGCCGGCATTCGGCCCCGCCAGGGCAATGTAGGCCATCGCCAGCAGGAAGTCCGGGCTGACCAGCGATATGATGATGGTGGCCTGCACCACGCTCTTGCCCTTCATCGCCGTACGCGCGACCCCGAAGGCGAGTGGCGCACCGACAAGAACGCTGAGCAGCGCCACGCCGGAGGCCACGAGCAGGCTGTTGAGAGTGGCCAGGCGCAGCCGGGGATCGGAAACAAAGGCGACGACGTTCGCAATGGTGAACCCTTCGTCGTCGGTAATGCTATCCACCACCATGTAGCCGATCGGCAGTGCGACGAGATACAGCAGCCAAGCGACAGCAGCTGCCCAGGCGAGCCACGTCGGATTCCAGCGGCGACCCCACCGGCCCGCCGCGGCAAGAACGGTTGCATCATCCCTCAACGGGATCATTCCTGCCACCTGCATCGGGCACCATGCTGGCTCGGGTAGCCTTCGTCAAATTCAGCGTTCCTCCGCTCGCCGCGTCGGGCCGGAACGGTCAGGCGGCCAGCCGCTCGCCTGAAGACGGATCGAACAGCAGCACGTTCGACAGGTCGAGGTGGAGCTGCAGAACCGAATCGATTTCGGGCACGATGTTCGGATGGAGGCGACACACGACGCGGGCGCCGTTGACCCGCGCGAACACCAGCGTATCGGGGCCTGTGGCCTCGACCAGCTCGACCCGGACGTTGAGACGGGGGCCGTCATCGCGATTGTCGTCGTCGGTCATGCGCTCCGGCCGGATGCCGAGCAACACCTCGCGACCGCGCAAGGCATGGGCGGCAGGCGCGGGGATGTCGGCGGCAATCAGCTGCTGGTCAGCTCCCCCATCGAGCGCGATTCCGACACCGGCTCCCATCGACTCGATCCGACCAGGGATGAAGTTCATGGGCGGCGAGCCTATGAACCCGGCGACATAGCGATTGATCGGGTTGTTATAGATTTCACTCGGCACACCCAGCTGCAGGACGACGCCATCTTTCATCACCGCGATCTTGTCGCCCAGCGTCATGGCTTCGATCTGGTCGTGGGTGACATAGCAGATCGTCTTGCCAAGGCGCCGGTGCATCAGCTTCATCTCCGTCCGCATCTCGAGCCGCAGCTGGGCGTCCAGGTTGGACAGCGGTTCGTCGAACAGAAACAGGGTGGGATTGCGGGCCAGCGCCCGCCCCATGGCGACCCGCTGGCGCTGGCCGCCCGACAGTTGCCGCGGGCGTCGATCGAGCAGATGGCCGATCTGAAGGGATTCGGCGACCCGGTCGACGATGACCTTTCGCTGCTCCGGGGCGACCTTGCGCACCTCCAGACCGAAGGAGATGTTCTCGCGCACCGTCATCGACGGATAGAGCGCGTACGACTGGAAGACCATCGCGATGTCGCGGTTTTTCGGCGGCAGGTCATTTACGAGCTGGCCGCCAATGAAAATTTCGCCACGCGAAATCGTTTCCAGGCCGGCGATCATGTTCAGCAAGGTCGACTTGCCGCAGCCGGAGCTGCCCACCAGGATCAGGAACTCCCCTTCGGAGACATCGATGTTGATGCCCTTCAGGACCTCGGTTCCGTTGGGAAAGGTCTTGAACAGGTTGCGGACGATCAAGCCCGACATGAACCGCTCGCCTCCCAGTGTCTGCCGGCTGCGCTCATCGGCCGGTCATCCTTTCACCGCACCGGCGGTAAGCCCGCGGACCAGATAGCGCCCGCCCACGATGTAAACGATCAGGGTAGGCAGGGCCGTAATCAGCGCCGCTGCCATGTCGACGTTGTACTCCTTGATCCCTTCGGTCGCGTTGACCAGGTTGTTCAACGCCACCGTGATCGGGCGTGAATCGGGACCGGTAAAGACGATGCCGAACAGGAAGTCGTTCCAGATCCCGGTGAACTGCCAAATGATGCAGACCATGAACGCCGGCAGTGAAATCGGCAGGAAGATCCGCCGGAAGATCAGGATCATCCCCGCGCCGTCGACGCGCGCCGCCTTGACGAGGTCGGTGGGGATGGCGACGTAGAAATTGCGGAACAGCAGCGTCGTGAAGGCGAGGCCGTAGGCCACATGGATCACGATCAGGCCGGGGATGGTGTTGGCCAGCGACAAATATCCCAGGAACCGCGCCGCCGGCAGCAGGATCGTTTGGTAGGGGATGAAGAACCCGACTATCAGCATCGTGAACAGGGCGTCGGCGCCGCGGAACCGCCACTGCGCCAGGATGTAGCCGTTGAGCGAGCCGAGCAGCGCCGAGCAGATCACCGAGGGCACCACTATCTTGACCGAATTGAAGAAGAACGGCTGGAGGCCGCTGCAATCCACCCCGGTGCAGGCGCTGCTCCACGCCTTCACCCAGGCGGCCCAGCTCCAGACCTCGGGGAACCCGACCAGATTGCCCCGGCGGAGCTCGTCCAGTGTCTTGAACGAGGTCATGACCACAAGATAGGTCGGCCCGATGAAAAGGACGGCGAAGGCGATCAGCGCCGCATAGACCAGCACGCGCGAGCCAGACATCCTAACCGGCATTTCGGGTCGCCCGGCTGCCAAAGTACAGGAGCGGAACAAGCAGGGTGATGATCAGCATCAGCATCATCACCGAAGAAGCCGCGCCGATCCCCATTCGCCCGCGTTCGAAGGCGTAGGTGTACATGAAGAGCGACGGCACCACTGTCGATGTGCCCGGGCCGCCGGCGGTCATCACCACGATCAGGTCGAAGGTCTTGTTCGCGATTTGGGTCAGGATCAGCAGGACCGAGAAGAACACCGGGCGGATCGTCGGCAGGATGATCCGGCGGTAGATCAGCGGCATCGACGCACCGTCGACCTGGGCTGCGCGTATAATCTCGTCGTCGATGCCGCGAAGCCCGGCCAGGAACAGCGCCGTGACGAAGCCGGTGAACTGCCACACGGCGGCGATGTCGAGGCAGAAGATCGCCCGGTCGGGGTTGCCCATCCAGTCGAAGTGGAACGCGGTCCAACCGAAGTCCTGGGCAATCTTCTCGATGCCGTAGCCCGGACTGAACAGCCACTGCCACACGGTCGCCGCCACGACCTGCGACAAAGCAAATGGATAGAGGTAGATCGAGCGGATGAACCCTTCAGCCCGGATGCGCTGGTCCATCAGGATCGCGAGCAGCAGGCCAAGTCCGGTGCAGCCCGCGATGAACGGCAGGCTGAACCAGGCAAGATTATTCAGCGCATCCCACCAGGTCGGATTGGCGAACAACTCCCGGTAGCGCCCCAGGCCGACGAAGCGGTAGTTGGGCATCAGCGTGGACGGCGTGAACGACAGATATGCCGTCGTTAGGACGAAGACATAGACGAAAATGAAACTGACTGCGACGCTGGGCGACAGCACGATCGCCGGCAACCAGCGGTCGGCCCAGAGCGCCAGGCCCGACGACCGCCGGCCGGATGGCGCACCAGAAGCAAAGTCCGGCACGCCATCCATTTCCGTGGACTCCAGTGCGCCCGTGCCGGCCACGCCCGTCTCTCAGTTGGCCCTGGACGCGTTCGCCAGGGCCTGGACCGCGCTCTTGGAGTCCTGGGTCGAGCTCATGAACTTGGAGACCACTTCCATTATGGCCCCGAGGCGCGCCTCGTCGACGCCCTGGTTCATCGACGGGAAAAGGTCGCCGCTGGCCGCCGCGGCTTTCAGGTTGGCGACAGACTGCTGGGAGCAGCTGTCGAAGCCGTCGAGCGACACGGTGGTGATGGCCGGTATCGCGCCTTTATAGTTAGAGGCGACCATCTGGTAGGCAGGGCTCATGATGTCCGCCGCCATGTCGAGCTGGGCCTTGGTCGCGGGCTGGCCATGTTGGCGGAAGAACACGAAGGTGTCGGCGATGAAGGCGAACTGCGCCGCTCCCCCGGGAGGCTGGGTGCAGACATAGTCTTTGCCCGGCACCTTGCTGGAGACGGCGAATTCCCCCTTGGCCCAATCGCCCATGAAGAACATGCCTGCCTTATCCTGGATGAGCATGGCAACCGACATGTTCCAGGCCCGGCCTTGCGTGCCGTTATCGAAATAGCCCTGCATCCGCCGCAGGATGTCGAAGACCTGGACCATCTTGGGAGAGGTCAGCGTCGCCTGGTCCTTCTCCAGGAAGGCCTTGCGGAAGAAGTCGGTCCCCATCGAATAGACGATGTCCTGGAACAGGTAACCGTTCTCGTATGGCGTCTCGCCATGCGCAATGGCGGTGTACCCGGCGGCCTTCATCTTGTCGGCGACGGCGAAGAACTCGTCCCAAGTGGTGGGTGGCTTGCCGCCCGCCTTGTCCAGCGCCGCCTTGTTGATCCACATCCAGTTCGCGCGGCCGATCCAGTGCGGCGCCGAATAGTAGTGCCCCTGGTACTGCAAGACGGCGTTGATCGGCGGGGGCAGCACCTTGGCCCAATCCCCAGCAACGGCGTCAATGGGCGCCAGGGCATCCTGCGCCGCCCAGTCCTGCACCACCGGCCCGCGCATCTGGACCGCGGCCGGCGGCGTGCCGGAGACCACGCGCGTTTTCAGCACGGTCATGGCGTTGGCGCCGCCACCGCCGGCGACGGCAGAATCCTTCCAGGTATAGCCCTGCTTTTCAATGGTCTGCTTCAGGACCGCGATCGCCTTTGACTCGCCGCCGGATGTCCAATAGTGGAGGACCTCGATGTCCTCGGCATAAGCGGCGGCTGAGCAGCAGGCAAGGACTGCGGCGGACAACAGACACTTCATGAGTTTTTTTGACATCGTTGGCCCTCCCTCCTCGTGAATTGTATCGCGCAAGGAAACGTGCCGCGCGTCGCTTTAGCCATAGCGGCATCGTGAACCATAGCGGCACCCGGGCGCCTTGAAAACGATTTTTTGCCCGACTTGCCAAAAAAACGCCAGAACCTCCCGCTTGGTTGAGGGAGGGCCGGCTCCCTTGACGTCTCGTGATGGTTGCGGGAGTTTACTCGGGCAGGGATGGAATTCGCGGCCTGACATGGGAGCTTGAGGGTGCAGAAGCGCCGCCGGGTGACGATCAAGGACGTGGCGGAAGTATGCGGCCTGGCCTTGTCCACGGTCTCCAATGCCCTGACCAACAAGAGCTACGTGACGGAGGAGACGCGCCGCCGGGTGCAGGAGGCTGCCAATCGCCTCGGCTATCGCGTCTCCACCATCGCTCGCGGGCTCAGGTTGAACAAGAGCCTGGCAATCGGCGTTCTCGTTGCCGACGTGACCAACCTCGCCGTTATCGACAGCCTGCGCGGTATCAACGACGTCACAACGAGTGAGAACTTCAGCGTAATCCTGTGCATCACCGATGGGCTCCAGGCCCGCCAGATCATGCTTATGCAGACACTTCGCGACCGCCAGGTGGATGGCATGGTGCTCATTTCGCAGCACTGCCAACCGCCGGAGATCCGCGCCCTGCTCGCCGACATCCCCTTCGTTCTGATGCACCGCCGCTCAGGCGACTTTCCCGATCCCTATGTCGGCCAGGACAACCATCAGGCCGTCGAATTAGCGATGCGGCATTTGCTGGATTTCGGCCACCGCCGCATTGCATTCGTGCAGGGACCGCCCGAATCAACCACGGCGCAAGAGCGGCTGCATTCATACTGGGAAATGGCCCACCGCCATGAGCTCGAGCGAGACAGGTCTCTCGCGGTCGCCAGCGATTACGGTAGCGAGGCAGGTCGCTTGGCAGCCGCCACGATCTTCGCCAAACAACCTCGACCGACGGCGATCATCGCCAGCAACGACATGAACGCCATCGGCATCCTGGAGGTCGCACGGGAGCGGGGCATCCGGGTTCCGGAAGATGTCTCCCTTGTCGGTGCCGACGACATTCCCTTCGCCTCCTTCTCTGGCGTCAACCTCACTACTACCAGGCCCCCACGACGCAAGATGGGTGCGCGCGCCGCCGTCATGCTGCTCCGCATGATCGAAGGCGACGACCTGGCCGCGGA
>CAIMEK010000931.1 GCA_903839965.1 uncultured Acetobacteraceae bacterium
GCCATCGTGCCCGGATTCACGGAGCTTTCGCTGGTACTGCCGGCTCTGGCATCACGAGTCTCCTGCCCTATTCTTGACGCCAACCAATGTTATGTCGAGTACGCGCTCACCGAGCCGATTCGCCGGCCGCGCAAAGCGTTCAAGATCGGCGTCGTGGGAGGAGTCGGTCCGCTTGCGACGGTCGATTTCATGAGCAAGGTCGTTCGCCTCACAAAAGCACGGCGCGACCAGGATCACATCAAGATGATCGTCGAGCAGAATCCCCAGATTCCTGACCGCACCGAGCACTTAATCCATGGCGGAACCGACCCGACGATCGCGCTGTTTGCAACATGCAAGAAGCTTGAGGCTGCCGACGCTGACCTGATTGCGATTCCCTGCAACACCGCGCATGCGTTCGTCGAGCGGATTCAGCCTCACCTGCGCATCCCGGTGCTTAACATGCTCGACGAAACAATGGCGCAGGTCGCCGACCGTTTCCCGGGCCGGACGGTCGGGCTGCTCGCGACTTCGGGCACCGTGCAAAGCGGCGTTTACGCCGTGGCGGCGGAACGCACAGGCATTCCGATGATCGTGCCGGACGCGGCACACCAGGCCTGTGTCATGGATGTGATTTATGGTCCTCGGGGGGTCAAGGCCGGGGACACGGCAGGCCAATGCCGCGACGACCTGCTCGCCGCGGTGCGCCATCTGGCAGAGCGTGGCGCGCAGGTTATCATCCTGGGGTGCACTGAGTTGCCGCTTGTTCTGGAACAGGACATGCATTTCGCAATCGCTGACTATTCGATCGCATTGCTCGATCCGACGATGCTGCTCGCCGCGGCTTGCGTTCGGCATGCTCGCGCTGCGCAGGGCACATGACGGCTGGCAACACGCTTGGCAGACGCAAGCCAACAGCGCTTGAATGCCAACGCGCCGCTCGCGCTGGTGTTGTCGGTTGCCGAACGTCTGTTTCAGGAAGACGGCACGACCGACCAGGGCCCGGTTGGATCCTTGCCCTATTGAATTGCAGATCGACATTGATCGTTGCCTTCTTGCGCGGCAACCTCTGCCGGGCAGACCTGCCAGCCCACCAGAATTTCTTGGGTGTCCGTAATTCGTGGTTGATTTCTTGTTGTGCGCCGCAGTACTGTGATGACATACATGTACGGCTGGCGGCAGTCGGCCAACTCCGGTCATTCGCCACGCGCTAAAGGACGCCTTCTTGATAGATGCTTTCTAGCGAAAAGCGGTCCTTGTCGAAACTCGAAAACCCCAGGTCGCAGCAGATCGGCGCTCCACATGGGGACCAAAAATTCTTATCGCCGACAAAGGAAGTTTCTGAGGAAATCAACATTGAATGACGTTAGGTCGTCGTTCTCCAATGTCATCTTCCTGTGATCGTCTTCTTGATAGCGGCTAGCCAAGTCGGACAAGCAGCAACCAGAATTGCCGCTATGGATTGGCGCCCGGCCCGCGCCCACTTGTCCCACGTACGATCAATCGTGGCTCGACCTGGACCGATGCCAGAGCGGGCTGGCTGTCGATCCGTCCCAAAAGCAGATCGGCTGCACGCTCGCCCATTTCCGCCGCCGGCACGTCCATCGTAGTCAGAGGGGGGTCAAGATGCGCCGCAAACTCGAGGTTGTCGAACCCGACGATCGAAATCTCTTCGGGAATGCGGATGCCGAGCGATCGGGATTCGGCCAACGCCCCCATGGCCAGCACGTCGTTTCCGCAAATAATCGCGGACGGCGCTGGATCGAGCGCACGCAGATAACGAAGTCCTTCGCGGCCGCTGACAATCGAGTACGGCCGCTCGTAGACTGCCGTCGGGGACAGTCGGAGACCGCGCCGTTCGAGAGCCTCCCGTACTCCGGCTACTCGTTCAGAGGCCCGATCGTTTCCCGCGGTCACAGCGGATATAACCCCAAACTCGCGGTGCCCGAGGTCCAGCAGAAACTCGGTCATCGCCGCGCTGGCCAGGCGGTTGTCAAAACCGACGCAGGGGTGCGGACTATCGGCTTGATACACCCAGGTGTTGAC
>CAIMEK010000932.1 GCA_903839965.1 uncultured Acetobacteraceae bacterium
GCCACACGCCCATACGAACCCTCGTAGCCGAGGATGACGAGGTCGGCGTGCAATTGCTTGACGGTGCGCTTCTGCTTGCGGGACTTGCCGGCTTCGACCTTCAGCCAGTGGGAAAGCTTGCCGATAAACCGGTCCGGCTTGCTCGGCCTCTCAGGAACCTTGAACTTCGGCTCCACCGCGCCGGACCGGAGGTATTTGCGGATGGTATTCCGCGATAGGCCAGTGCACCGCGAAATCGCGCGGATCGATAGCCGATCCCGCCGCGTTCGCCCCCCGGCTCGACCAGCTGGCCTGCATCGACTGGGTGGTCTCCGCCAAGCCGCCGTTTGCCGACCCCGAACAGGTGCTCGGCTATCTCGGTCGCTACACCCATCGCGTCGCCATCGCCAACGGCCGCCTCGTGGCACTCGACGACAGCCGGGTCGATTTCACCTGGAAGGACTACCGCCACGGCAAGACCAAGATCATGACGTTGTCCGCCGACGAGTTCATCCGCCGCTTCCTCCAGCACACCGTGCCCGATGGCTTTCACCGCATTCGTCACATCGGCTTTCTCGCCAACCGCCATCGTAGTGCGAAGCTTGCTCGTTGCCGCCAACTGCTCGCCGCGCCACCGCCGGAGCCGCTGCCAGCGCGCCGCTGGCAGGATCGCCTGCGTGAGCTCACCGGCCAGGACATCGATGTCTGCCCCTGCTGCTGCGGCCAGATGCCGACCTGCGCCAGCTTGCCGCGCTGTCCGCCGCCGCGGCCCCCGTCCGAATGCATCACAGCGCCGCCGCTGACACCTGATCGGCATCCGCGCTACCCACCATCCCAGGTGAAATATCCATACGCGGCCCTTGCTCGCCCACGCCCCGCGTCCGTCCAACCGAGCTTCCGCCGCGGCTTCGCACCACAGAAACTCTCAATTCGTTGTCCGCCCAGTTCGTCGCGCTGCCGGCGGCCATGCTGAACCAGGGGAATGCCGGCAGGACCGTTTCGAGATCGGGCAGCCGGGCGAGCGCCAGCGAGGCGACGATACCGGCGGCAAGCAGCGTCATTCAGAGGATGGCCATTTTCAGCAGCCCGGACACGCCGGCCCCCTTCAAGCCGCCGAACAGCACGCAGGGTATGACGAGCAGGACGATCCCAACCCCCGCCTGCCAGGGCGACAGGCCGCAGATCAGGGCAATCAGCGCAATGCCGGACAGCGCGCTGGCAACCTCGCTGAACAGCAGGCCAAGCGAGGAAATGATGCTGGTCAGGGGCCCAGCCGCACGGCCGTAATGCACGCCCAGGTATTGGGGGATCGTCTCCAGGCCGGTCCGGCGCAACGGCGAGGCGTAGAAGACGGCCATCAGGATCAGCCCGAATCCCATGCCGAGCGTGAACCACCAGGCGGACAGGCCGACGATGAACGCAAGCTGGGTGGTGCCGATGGTGGCCGATCCGCCGACGCAGGTTCCGGCGATGCTGCCGGCAACCAGGATGGCTCCCGAGGAACGGCCGCAAAGGCTGAACCCTTCGGCCGACGCAACGGAGCGTGCCGACCCGGCCGTAACCACCACGATAACGAACAGCGTCGCCAGCAGGCTGAGCAGGTGAATGGAGGTCAACGTCATCGTCGTCGTCGTGCATCCTCAGCCTTATCCGAGCCATAATCGATGCGTGGCGGGAAGAAGTCCCATCGCAAATGCTGGGACCGGCATTGCATCGGCCGGGAAGGATTTCCGCCTCAGTGGGGAATGATGCCCGGCACCAGGAACTGCTGCGCGGCCACCAGCAGCCCGAGCAGCACTGTCAGCACGATGCTGTGCCCGAAGGTTCGGGCGAACAC
>CAIMEK010000933.1 GCA_903839965.1 uncultured Acetobacteraceae bacterium
CCGGCGGATGAAGCGCCGGCAGGCACGGGTGGGGACGCCGCTCATCGAGATCAGGACGCATTTAGCGCGCTCGTAGTAGCGATGATGGACCAAGCGCTGGAACAGTGATGCCGTCTCGATGGCGAGGATGAATTTTGCCTTGCCGGCCTCGAACCGCAGGTGCTCGACCCGGGACGGGATGCTCCAGGCTCCGCTGCCGAGCTTCGTACAGTCGATCCGGATGGGTTTGCCGGTGGCCGGGTCCTGGTCAATCACCACCAGTGGGCCGGTCACATCGCCGCCCCGTTCCTCGGGGATGTAGCCGAGTTGTTCGCGGTTGATGGCGAGCATGGCCTCGATATCGTCGAGGAGGGTATCGCTTTCCGGCTGCTCATCGAATCGGCATTCACCCCAACTCTTGCTGTTGTAGTAAACCTCGCGTTTACCGGCGATGTCGTCCTTGTCCAACAAGTCGTTCTTGGTCGTGGCCAGCAGGCGCATCGACTGGGCGAACGTCTTGACGGTGTTGTAGGACAGGGTGCGGGTCGCGGTGCGACCGAGGATCTCAAAATGCCCTCGTTTGACGTCGTACTTCACATTCTGCAGCGAGCGGATCGGGAATTCCATCGACGGCTTGCGGTGTTTCTTGATGATGTCAGCATGGATTTCCTGCGCCACCGAGACGATCTTCTGGGCAGCGGCTTTCTTGGACACAACGGTCGGTGCGGCGGGGGCGTTCTTGGTCTTGGGCATGGCGGGTCCTTTGGGGTCAGACATCCAGGTGAGTTTTTTCGAGCATCTTCTTCAGGTTGCCGACGACCTTATGCTCTTCCTTGTCGGTCAGGCTAAGAATGTTCTTCAAGCCGAGGGCGAGGTGCGGGATATAGAGTTCCATGTAGCTGCGTTTGCGGGCGGCTTCGAGTTCGCGATGGCGTTTGTGCAGGAACACCGCCAGCCGCCGCCCGCACTCCTGCAGGCCGAGGGTCAACTCGTCGACGATCTCAGCGTAGCTGGCAATTGCGTCCTTGCTCTCGCTGGTGAACGGCACCCAAACACTCGCCAAATGCACTAGGACCACGACCGGGCCGATCGGCAGTGCGTCCTTGGGCTGGCTCAATCCGTAGGATTTCCAGTTCACCCCGATCACCGCCCGGGTCATTGCGCAGGCACCGGCCTGATAGAGCAACGGCACGCGGTTGGCGAACCGCAGGACGCGAACCGGTTCCTCGGCGCCGACGCCCTCGTTCTCCTGGGGACGCGCGAACGCGAGGCCGATCTCGATCTGGAACGGATTGCCGCGATACACCGCCGGCTCACGTGTCACCGCCGTGAAGAAGTCGGCGGCAATCTCCTTTTGCAGGCCGGCAAGGATCTGCGCTTCACCGATGGGCGACAGGCAATCAGTCGGGGGCCGCATCAACTTGGTATTCTTGATCGCCTTGTACAGCGCCTCACTCTCGTGGTGGGCAATGCGCGTCGGATTGGTTTTCGGGTCGATGCCGGCGCGAGTGCAGACGTCCAAGGCCGTCTGGGCGCTGACGCGCGAAAAGTCGTTGGCCAGTGCGGAACGCACCGTCCGGCTCTCGGTGTCTTTGAGCATCTGCATCAACAGGCCAAGCTCCACGCCGTGCGGGTGTGGCAGAATCTCGTCGGGAATTTTTGGCATCTCGGTCACGGCGCGGTGATAAGTGATGGCGGCGATTTCAGGTTTGCCGGTAGCTTGTTCGGCTTTCGTTTGCAGTGCGAGCCGGTAGTGCAGCGTCAAGTGCGGGTTAACGATGGCGCACTGCTTCAGGAATTCGTCCACGGATTGTTTGGCACGCTGGTAAGCCGCTTCCATCTCGATGGAGACCGAGGTGCCGTGTTTCGAGACGACCGGTGGACCGTCTGGCTCACCAGCTGCGGTGACGGCTTGGAACGTCGGCTGCCAATCCTGTTCCGTGTCACTGAGGATGGCCGGCTTGTTCTGTTTGGTGTCAATCTGCACTGCCATGGAATGGGCCTTTTTGGCGCCCTTGATCCGCGAGAGGATCCGCGTGGCGGCCCCGGTGGTGAGTTGACCGTACATGCCGGCGGCACTGATGCCGATTCCTTGCTGGCCGCGCGACATGCGCAGCCGGTGAAATTTTGAGCCGTACAGCAGCTTGGCAAAAATCTTCGGGATCTGGTTCTTGACGATGCCGGGGCCGTTGTCGGTGACGGTGACGCGGAACCGGTTGTCGGCGATTTGTTCGAG
>CAIMEK010000934.1 GCA_903839965.1 uncultured Acetobacteraceae bacterium
GCCTGGCCACGCGCGATCGCCAGCGCCGCCGGGCAAGGATCGCCGGCCGACAGCCCCAGCAGCTTGTCCGCCCCGACCATACCGCCCAAAATGCCAAGCGGCGTGGCATGGGTGACCACCGCCCCCGCGATCGAACCGGCATTGGATGTGGCGGCGCCCACGGTGTCGACCGCCGTCTGCGGCGAACGAAGGGCGCCGGTGACGCGCACCGGCACGACGATGTCGGTGACGGCGACCCGACCCCGCGCGCGCAGGCGCATGTCCAGGTTCTCCCCGCCCAGGTTGATGCTGCCGGCGCCGTCCATCGTCAGTGGGCTGGAAGAGAGTTGCAGCGCCTTGAACGAGCCGACGCCGTTGCGCAGGTCGAGGCGAGCGGCAAAGCAACGGAGTTCGCCGGATCCGCCACGCGACAGCGGGTCGAACCCGTTGACCTTGTCCAGCACGCTGCCGAGCGTGCCGCCGATCAGCCGGCTGTCGATGGTGCCGCCCGGCACCGCCAGGCCGAGCGTGCCGTCCAGCGACGCGGCGATGGCGTGCGGCGATTGCCCCGCGCCATGCAGGTCGGCGTAGATCTCCAGGTTGCCGGTGGCATAGCCGGGCATCCTGAAAGCCGCGAGCAGCGGGGCCAGCGCCAGGCCCGGCGCGTGCGCCGACAGGCTGACCGGTGGCGTCGCCTGCGATCCATCGACGGCAAGCTTCGCATCCAGATGCCCGCCCGGCAGGTCTGCCGCCAGTGGATCGAGCCGCAGGTTTCCATCCTTCAGCACAGCGTGCGCGTTGATCGCCTTGTAATCGGTGCCGCTGGTGTGCAGGGCGGCGATAGCCAGGCGCACGTCCGCCTGCACCTGCTTCAGCGCGGCGAACGGGATTGGCTGGTCCGAGAACACCCGGCTCGATTTCGGCGGCGCCGGCGGGGATGACGGCGCGGCCTGCCCTTCCGCCGTCACCACCGGCCTGCCGAGCGAGGCCAGAAGGGCATCGATATCCAGTCGGTCGGACTTCAGGTCGGCCGTCACCATCGGGGGTGCGCCGAGCGCGGCGGTGACCTGGCCTGACAAGTCCCCGACGGGCGAGGTCAGCTTGAGGCCTTGCAACGCGGCGCCGTTGGCCAGGCCACCTTTCAGGTCGGCGAACGATGCCTGGAACGCAACCGCCTTCAACGCCGGCAGGTCGCTGTGCGCCAGCGGCGACAGCGCCCGCAGATCGGGGATCTGCAGCGCAATGTCGATGTGCACGCCGGACATCCCCAGCGGGTCGGCGATGCCACCCTTGGCCGTCAGACTGGCATTGGCGGCCTTGACCGTCACATCCAGGGGCACGGGCAGGCCGCCTTGCAGGGAACCGAAGGTGGCGGTCAGGGCCAGCGGCGCGCCGTCGTAGCTGGCGTCGGCAGTGACGTGCAGGGGCTCGCCGGTTCCCCCGGAGGCGGACAGTTGCCGGATCGCCAGGGTCGTGCTCTGGCCGGCCTTGCCGTTGCGGTATTCGAGGGTGCCGTCCTGGATGCGAACGTCGCGGACGGCGATCTGCGCCTGTTGCCCGGTTGCCGCGAGCGCGGGCTGCTGCCCGGCGGGCACTGGCGCGATCGCCGCCTCAGCCTGCATCTGCCAGTTCGGATGTCCCTGGGCATCGATTTCCAGCCGGATGTCGGGCCGCACCAGCACCAGCCGGTCGACCTCCACCCGCTTGCTGAACAGGGACAGCAGCGCGACCTGCAGATCGAGACGTTCGAGCGTGACCATCTGCGGGCGGGAGAAGCCCGGCGGATTGGCGAAGGCCACATCGCGCGCCTCGATGGTCGGCTGCAGCGACAGTTTGAGGCCGATGGGGCCATTCAGCGCCAGCGTGCGGCCGGTCGCCTGCTCCACCGCGGCGATAATGCGCGGCTTGTAGCTATTGGCATCGAAGGTCGCGACGAACACGGCCCCGGCGGCAACCACCAGGACGACAAGGCCCGCGAACCCGATCAGCGTGAGCCGCAGGACCCGTCCAACGCCCGACCTGGCCGGATGATGTGCCATTCTCGTTTCCCCTTTGGCTCGACGTCCGTTTTCTTCGGGAAAAGTCGCGCCTGCTGATCGGCTGGCCGAAAAAAGAACTGAGCCGACACTCCCCACCGGGGGCCTTGTCCACCGATTACGCCGCAGGATAGGCCCGGTCAGGTACGATCTTCAATCATGTGGGTGCCCACAAACCCGTCAGCGCCCGCGTTGACGCAACCGCCATGCAAGCCCTCAGAGCGCGAACAGCCTGCCCCAGCCGGTCACGCGCGCCGGCCGGATGCCGGCCAGTTGCAGCGATTTCCACAGCACCGTGGCGATGGTGTCGCAGATCGGGATGCCAAGCTCGCGTTCCAGCGCGTCCACCAGCGGCGCGGCGCGCAGGTTGGTGCAGAAGGTGGTGATGCAGTCCGGCCGGGCCGCCGCAACCTCGCGCACCATCGCCCGCAAAGTGTCCTCGTCCACGTCGGCATAGGAGAAGTTGCCAGGGTCGCTGAGGTGCCGTTCGGCGACGCATTGCAGGCCGCGGGCGGCGTAATTGGCCACGATCCGTGCCTGCACGTCGTGCAGGTAGGGCGTCACCAGGCCGAAACGCCGCGCGCCGGTCATCGCCATGATCTCGTTCAGCGCCAGCACGGAGGTAGTGGCCGGAATGCCCGTCGCCGCGGTGATGGCCCGGCAGAGGTCTTCGTCGGCCGCGAAGCCGAGCCAGCCCGAGGATGTGCCGTTCCAGGCAATCACGTGCACCCGCGCCTCGGCAAGCAGACACGCCGCTTCCAGCACCGGGGCGATGTCGAAGGGGCCGAGCGCGCTCTCCTCCAGGGAAATGCGAGTGACGCGGAAGCGGCCGAAATGCGCGGTGACATCGGGCAGGCCAGCCAACATGGAAGCGGTGACGGGTTCCAGCACGGTGTTGGACGAAGGGGTGAGCATGCCGAGGCGAATACGCCCCTCGGTGGCGCGGCGGAAGGCGGTCTCCACCGCCTCCTCGGGCGTGTCGGCGAAACTGATTTCCACGGTCTCCCGCTCGTCGAGGAAGCGGCCCTTGTGCAGCACTGTGGCGATGCAGTCGGACCAGCCGCCGCTGCCGCGCAGAATGACCACCGGCCGCGCTTCAGCATAGGCAATGGTGAGTTCGTTCAGCGTTCCGGTACTGCCGCCGACCATGATCAGCGCGTCGCAGGAGCGTGCGGTAAGCAGGTTGCGTGCGCGCCCCAGGCCGGTCGGGAAGACGATGTCGACGTAAGGGTTAGCGCCGGACTTCTCCATTCCCGGCAGGAAGCCGATGGTCAGCCGCCGGCCAGCTGCGCCCCCTTCGACGCGGCTTCCATCACCCCGGCGCGGCCATCCGTCACCAGGACGCCGCCGCGCTCAGCCACCAGGCGGCCGATGCGCTCGGCGGCCGCCATGGTGGCCGCGTCCACGTGGTCGTTCCCGTGCTGCTCGTTCTTGCCGACGACGCCAATGGTGATCTTCATGAGTCCTCCAGTCCGCCTTGTTCGATCTGCCTGAGGCGTCCTTCCGCCGCGTCGGGGTCGGCGTCGGCAAGTCGCGATATGCCCTCGCCCTCGACGGCGAACGAGGCGGAGACGGTGCCGCAGGCCAGCGCGCGCTGAGGTCGCCGAAGCGGCACAGGCCGGCGAGCACGCCGCCGCAGAAGGCATCGTCGGCGCCGGTGGGATCGACGGTTTCGACCTTGCAGGCCGGCACTTCCAGCACGCAGCGCCCCTCGGCGTCGAACAGCAGGCAGCCGGCGGCGCCGCGCTTGACCACGACGCGCCGGCGATGCGCGGCCGCGAGGGCAGCGGCCACCCGCAACGGATCCTCTCCGGGCCGCCACGCGGCGAGGTCGGCCTCGCTCGGTAGCAGCAGATCGACATTGCCCAGCAGAGCGGTGTGAAAATCCAGCGTCGGTGTGCGGTCGTCGTACCAGGGAGTATCCACCTGGATATGCGCTTCAGGCCGCGCCGCACGCAGCACCTCGGCCGGCGAGAGATGGCGCTGCACGGGCATGGCGGCGCAATGGGTGAAGCAGGCGACGCATCAAGGCGGCGGGATGTCGCCTCCATCAGGTGCGAAACCGAGCCAGGTGGCGAACCGATGTCTTGGCCCGCGCGTGGTATAGTCGATGAAGCGTGGCCGTTCGTACGCGGGCAAGGCGGCCATGACCGCCGCCGGGAAGACGCAACCGGCGTGCGACACCAACCCGGCCCGCACCCGCCACAGGCGCGCGCCGAGCGCGGCATAGACCACGTTGCCGCCGCAGCTTTGCGGCAGTGCGCGGCCCTCGGCCGTGACCAAGTTGTCCAGCGTCAGGCTGCCGCACAGGATGACGTTGGGCGCGCTCACTTCACCGCTCCCGGCCCCATTCCCACCAGCATCCAGCGCTGGCCGAGGAAGGCGAGCGCCAGCGCCGGCAGCAGGCCCAGCACCGTGGCGGCGGCCAGCTGGCCCCAACTGACATAGACATCGCCGATGAAGCCGGCCACCGCCACCGGCACGGTCTGCGTCTCCAGGCGCGACGGCGTGACGGCGAACAGGAACTCGTTCCACGAGGTCAGCACGGCGAAGATGGCGGAGGCGGCGATGGCTGCGCGCGCCATCGGCAGGGCGATGTGCCAGAACACCTGGCGCGAGGTGGCGCCGTCCACGCGGGCCGCTTCCTCCACCGCCGCCGGCAGGCTGGCAAAGGCGCCGCGCATCATCCACACCACGATGGCGATGCTGAAGGTGAAGTGGGAGATGGCGATGGCGACAGGGTTGCCGACCAGCCCGGCCTGGCGGAACATCAGGTAGTAATACCAAA
>CAIMEK010000935.1 GCA_903839965.1 uncultured Acetobacteraceae bacterium
CGGCTCCGCCTCCGGTGGTGGTGAGCGTGGCTCCACCCCCAGCGCCGCCGCCGACCACCACGCCGACGGAGGTGGCCATTGCCAAGGCAATGCCTCCACCGGAGCCGGCATCTCCACCGCCTCTCCCGCGCGTCGAGACGCCGGTTGTCCCGCCGCCGGCCGTTGAGCCTTCGGTGACCACGAGTGCACCGTTGAGCCCGGTGGCTGCGCCGATGCCGCCGACGCCCACGCCGCCGAAGGAATTGGCTTCGATATCGCCTGCACCTGTACCGGCCCTGCCTGCGCCCGCGGCCGCACCGTCGGTGTCGTTCGACTTTACCGGCGCGCGTTCCCTGGCGCGGGGTGTGCCATGCGCCTTGCTCGATGTACGCGAACGGGCGACGCCACAGGGTGTCGTCCCGCGCGAGTTGTTCGGCCCCGCACTTCCCGGCGCGGAGTTCGATGCTTTTCTGCGTCAGCTCCGCGAGCAATATGGCCCGATGCAAATTGCCACCCAGGCCTTGGCATCCGGCCATTGCGCGGTAGTGTCAGCGGTCGGCGATCTGGTCAGACGAAGCCGCGAACAGGGCCCGGCTCTGCGGATTACTGCTCCCGACGCGCCGGTAACAGTGGGTGGTCGGTTCAAGGTTGGAGCAACGATCGAGCGGGACATGGTTCTCTATGTCGATCTTTACGAAGCTGACGGCTGGGTACATCATGTGCTGCGCCGCGGCATCGCCGGCGGCAGCGCCGGCGATGTCGAAGACATGACGGCGGTCGAGGCTCCCGGTCAGTATCTTGTGGTCGCCATCGCTACACCGACGCCACTCACTGGCGCGCAACGTTCGCCACGCGAACGCGGGGAGACCTACCTGCCAGTACTGAAACGCGAACTGGCCCGCATGGCGTCAACATCCGCCGGCTTGGTCCGGGCTGAAATTGCAGTAGTAGCCGCGGTTGCACGGCCGGCGGCGCCATCACCACGTCCATCTCCGGCCGTTGCCGCAATTCCGCGTGCGCCCAGCTTGAATGCTGCGCGATGCGCCGATATCGTCGCACGAGCTCAATTGGGGGAGGGTCTGTCAGATGCCGATCGCGCGACGCTTCGGACTTCGTGTCGGCCTTGACTCGGGTTCATTTCGACGACGAACTCACATTGCGACGATCGGTGCGTTTGGCGTGCTCGCCTTGGCGGGGTGCAATATGCCGCCGCCGGTTCCTCCGAATCCGCCGGCTCCCGTCGCCAGCGCAGCGCCGCCTCCGCCGCCTGCGCCGGTACCATTCGATCAGGCCGTGCTGAACGCCGCCAACGCGGTGTTGACGAACGCGCCGAAAGCGACGTCGGGGCGACAGCTTGTGGTGATCGACCCGCTCGTTGACGGCGTTACCGGTGGGCAGTCGATGGCGACACAAGCCATTGGCGAACGCATCGTAGCTCTGGCGCAGCAGAAATATCCGCAGTTCGACTTCGTGCCGTTTACGCCGGAGGCGGTTGGGCGTTCCCCCTACGTCATGGTTGGCACGTTTACGCCGGTAAATGCGCAGAATGCACCGACGGGCGAACGCGAGGCGTTCCGCTTCTGCCTGGTGATGGCCGATCTCAGGTCCGGCAAGACAGTGGCCAAAGGCGTCGCCCGGGCACGCATGGAAGGCGTGGACCTGACGCCTACGAGCATGTTCCGCGACAGTCCGGCCTGGACGGACGACCCACAGGTCAAGGGCTATATCAACACCTGCCAGGCCACCAAGGTCGGTGACCCGATCGCCCCGCTTTACCTCAATGGAATTCTCGCCGCCTCCATCATCAGCGAGGCCACCGCTGCCTACACGGCCGGCCGTTATCGCGATGCCCTCGATCTTTACACGAGTGCCCATGCCGCTCAGGGTGGCGACCAAATGCGCGTCCTCAACGGCCTCTATCTTGCGAACTGGCAACTCGGCCGCCGCAGCGAGGCGGCGACTGCTTTCGGCGATGCCGTCGACCGTGGGCTGGCAAACAATCGTCTCGGCGTGAAACTCGTGTTCCGCCCAGGCTCGACCGCGCTGGACAGCGGCACCTCCGCTATAACACCGCCCTACGACATATGGCTGCAGCAGATTGCTAATCGAACCGCCCAGAGCAAGGCTTGCCTGCAGGTCACGGGCAACACGAGCAAGTCGGGCTCGGCGGCGCTCAACGAACGGCTCTCGCTGCTGCGTGCCGAATACGTCAAGGCGAGGCTGGAGGACGATGACGCAGCGCTGCGCGGTCGGTTGATTGCGGAAGGCGTTGGGTCGCGGGAGAGCCTGATCGGCACCGGCGCCGACGACATCACCGATGCGCTGGACCGGCGCGTCGAATTCAAAGTGGTCCCGGCCTGCTGAGGGCAGCAGGT
This sequence comes from uncultured Acetobacteraceae bacterium, assembly GCA_903839965.1. Lineage (GTDB taxonomy): Bacteria > Pseudomonadota > Alphaproteobacteria > Acetobacterales > Acetobacteraceae > Rhodovastum. The sequence goes on from CAIMEK010000935.1 coordinate 2,355, forward strand.
CGGATCGCCTCGCCCGGTTCCGGGTAGCGGCTCGCGAGATAGTCGTAGAGCTGTTGCGCCTGGGCGAGGCGACCGCTTTGGCGCCAGGCATAGGCCAGCGCCAGGATGTCGGGATGCGTCATGGATTTGAGCGCCTGCGAGTGCAGGATCTTCACCAGCGTGCGGTTGTTGCGCGGCTGGCGTGATCCGCTGTGGTTCCAGCAGTAGTCGAGCGTTTTGACCACCATGCCGAACTGGTTGCTTTCGGGGCTCAGGATTTCGACCAGGCTGGTTTGGTCCATGAAGAGCAAGCGGCGCCGAACTTCCTCCGCGGCCACATGGTTCAAAAGGGGAACCTGCGGCAGCGGCGTTGCGCCGGCCCAGCGAAAGTTCCGTTCCGAAACGGCTTCCCACGCTTCCAACCAGGCCCATACCCGTTCGTTGCGGCGGTACAGGACGAAGCCGGCGCTGTACATCGCCTGGCCGAAGTGCTGACGGGAATAGCTTGCGTCCGGCACCGTTTCCACCAGACCGACGTCGCAATCGTCAAGGAGCGAAAATAGCCAAGGCAACTCTTCCGTCAGCACCCGCGTGTCGGTATCGAGGTGCAGCGTTCGGCGGTACGGCGTGCGCGGAAGGCAACGAAGCCGATTGAGTTGCCCTTCGGCCCATCCCGAAGCCAGTCCGTTGACCCCCTCAATCGCCTCGATGGCATCGAAACGGTCGGTGCGGCAAAGTGCATGCCGAGGCAGGTCGGTGAACAACGTGATAGGCAAATCGGGATAGCGCCGCTTGACGCTATCGGCGGAAAGGAATGCTTCCTCGACGTAGCGGGCGTGCTTCGTGGCGACGTAAACAACGCCGCAGTCTGGGGCTGGCGAGGTCAGCTCAGGGGACCGTGGTCTGCATTTGGCCGGGTGAAACGATGCTGATTACACCGGCCCACATGCACATGCAGGTCGACACATTGTCGAGCGCCGGCTGCCCGCCGATGGCGACGGTCGGACCGCCAGGCACCCAAGGCGTGGTAGTGTTGGGGATGCAGGGCTGCGGGGTCAGCACCCCCAGTGCGGCAGCGGTGGCGGCGGCAACCTGCGGGTTCGCGATGCTTATGCACATGCCGAACGGCGCGATGTTGACCATGGGCGCGAAGTCCATGATCGTCGCGGCCGGCATGCCAGAGCACATCACGCGATTGACGGGGAGCACGGTCAGCGTGGATGGGGCCACTCCAAACGTGCACGCCAACGCAGCGCCGGAAACAACCTGGACAGGCATGGCCTTCTTACCTTCTACATCATCCGAGAGGTGGTTGCGTTTCGTCCGCCGCCATGCTCCAGAAACCGGAAACGACGGCGCCGAGCGTTCCGTCGGGAAGCTGTGGCCGATAGCTGATGGTGACGCTGCGGCAGATAAACCGGCACGTCTCTTCCACTTCGTCGTCGTTCTCCCACTCCACGCCGATCACCAGCACGCCGATGAAGTCCAGCCGCAGGAACACCTCGCCCGCCGCCACGCCACCGACGGCTTTGCGCTTGATCAAGGAGGCGCTGTCGTAGCTGACGCAGTCTATGCAGTTCTGCATCAGGATCGAAGACGAGGCGTCGATCGCGCGCGTGAACGAGACC
>CAIMEK010000936.1 GCA_903839965.1 uncultured Acetobacteraceae bacterium
CCGCCACCAGGCTGGTCGTGGTGGTCTTGCCATGGGTGCCGCCGACCGCGATCGACCAGCGCAGCCGCATCAGTTCGGCCAGCATCTCGGCGCGCCGCACCACCGGGAGCAGCCGCGCCCGCGCCGCCTGCACCTCGGGATTGTCCGGCTTCACCGCGGTGGACACCACCACCACCTGGGCCGCGCCGAGGTTTTCCGCGGCGTGGCCGACCGCCACCCCGATGCCGGCCTCGCGCAGCCGCTTGACGTTGGCGTTCTCGGCGATATCGCTGCCCTGCACCGCGTAGCCGAGGTTGTGCAGCACCTCGGCGATGCCGGACATGCCGATGCCGCCGATGCCGATGAAGTGGATGGTGCCGATGGAGAGGGGCAGCGCTCTCATGCGACCGCATCCTGGGTGATGGTCTGTTCGACGAGGTCGGCGAGCCGGCAGGCGGCATCGGCGATGGCGCAGCCCGCGGCAGCCTGGGCCGCCGCGGCGAGGATTGCCGGCGTGCCGGCCAGGGCGGCGATCCGTCGCGCCAGCGCCTCGGCGGTGAACTCGGGCTGGCGCACCATCCATGCACCGCCGGCCGCCACCAGGCCGCGCGCGTTCGCCGCCTGGTCGTCGTCGATGGCGATCGGCAGCGGCACCAGAATCGACGGCCGCCCGACCACCGCAAGCTCGGCCACGGTGGAGCCGCCGCCGCGCGCGATCACCAGGTGGGTGTGCGCCAGCAGCCCGGCCACGTCGGCGAAGAAGGTGCTCAACTCGGCCGCGATCCCGCTCGCCGCGTAGGCCGCGCGCACGCGCTCCAGGTCTTCCTTGCGGCACTGCTGGGTCACCCGCAGGCGGCAGCGCAGGTCGTCGGGCAGCAGCACGAGGGCGGCCGGCACCACGTCGCTGAACACCCGCGCACCCAGCGAGCCGCCCAGCACCAGCAGGCGCAACTCCGTCGCAGGCGGCTCGTAAGGGCTGGCGGCCACCTGCAGCAGCGCCGGGCGCACCGGGTTGCCGGTGAGCACGGTGCGCGCGCCGGGCGGCACCTGCGCGGTGGCGGCGTGGCTCAGCGCCAGCACGTCGGCGAAGCGGGCCAGCAGCCGGTTGGCCCGTCCCAGCACCGCGTTCTGCTCGTGCAGCAGCAGCCGCGGCCGCCGGCGCAGCAGCCGCCCGCCGAGCACCGGCGCCACCGCCGGGTAGCCGCCAAACCCCACCACCGCGCTCGCCTGCAGACGGGCCAGCAGGCCGCGCGCCTGCAGCACCCCGCCGGCCAGCGCCAGCCCCGCGCCCGCCGCATGCAGCGCGCCGTGGCCGAACACCCCGCGGCCGGGCAGCACGAACTGCTCCTGGCCCTCGAAGGCCGGCGACTTCAGCCCGCCCGACCGCGCGTCCGTCATCAGCGCGATGCGCCGGCCGCGCCGCAGCAATTCGGCGGCCAACGCCTCGGCGGGGAACAGGTGCCCACCCGTGCCGCCGGCCGCGATGACGATCGGATGCACTGCCGGACCCCTCACAGCAATTCCCCGTTGTGCCGCTTGCGGGTCAGCGCCAGCAGCATGCCGATGCCCAGCGCCACCGCCAGCACCGACGACCCGCCATAGCTCACGAACGGCAGCGTCATCCCCTTGGTGGGGATCAGGTGCAGGGTGGATGCCATGTTGACGAACGCCTGCAGCCCGAAGCTCGCCACCAGCCCGACCGCCGCGAGGATGACGAACAGGTCCGCCTCGACCAGCACCCGCAGCAGGCCGCGCAGCACGATGAAGGCGAACAGCCCGACGATGACCAGGCACAGGATCAGGCCGAACTCCTCGCCCGCCACCGCGAACACGGTGTCGGCATGCGCGTCCGGCAGCACGTCCTTCACCCGCCCCTCGCCCGGCCCGCGGCCCAGCAGGCCGCCATTGCCGAACGCCTCCAGCGCGCGCTGCACCTGGTAGTTGTCGCCCTGCGAGGGATCGAGGAAGCGCGTCACCCGGCTGCGCACATGGGCGAACAGGAAGAAGGCGGCGCTCGCCAGGCCGCCCATGCCGATCACCCCGACGCCGACCCACCACAGGTTCAGCCCGGCGACGAACAACTGCAGGAAGAACACGGCGGAGATCACCGCCAGCATGCCCACGTCGGGCTGCGACTTCAGCAGCAGCACGATCACGCCGAACACCGCGAAGGCCGCCAGCATGCCCGGGAAGCGCCGGGTGCGCCGGCCCTCGGCGAGCAGCCAGGCCACCACCACGGCGAAGCACGGCTTGAGGAACTCGCTGGGCTGCAGCGACAGTCCGGGCAACGCGATCCAGCGCCGCGCGCCCTTGATCTCCACGCCGGCCACCAGCGTCAGCGCGGTCAGCGCCAGCGCCAGCAGGCAGCCCGCCAGCGCCACCCGGCGCACCCCGCGCGGCGACAGCAGCGACATCACCACCACGATCGCCCCGGCCAGGACCAGGAAGAACACCTGCTTGAGCAGGAAGATGTCGCGCGACTGGCCGATGCGCTCGGCCACCGCCGGGCTGGCCGCCAGCATCATGACGTAGCCGAGCCCGATCAGGGTGGTCACCGCCAGCAGCGTCCAGCGGTCCACCGTCCACCACCAGCGGCCCAGCAGCGAGGTGTCGGCGCGCGACAGCGGCGGCAGCATCAGGGTGCCTCCGCAATGGCCTGGGCCAGCGCGCGGAACCGGTCGCCGCGGTGCTCGAAGCTGGAGAACTGGTCCCACGACGCGCAGGCCGGCGACAGCAACACCACCGGCGCCGTGCCGCCCCGCGCCGCTTCCCAGCCCTGCGCCACCGCCGCCTCCAGCGTGCCCACTTCCCGGTACGGCACGCCGTGCGCGGCCAGGGTGGCGGCGAGGATGGAACTGTCCCGCCCGATCAGCAGCGCCAAGGCGACGCGCGGGAAAAATGCGGACAAACTTTCGATGCCGCCCGCCTTGGCCTGGCCGCCGGCGATCCACACCACGCGGTCGTGGCAGCCCAGCGCGCGGGCGGTGCTGTCCGCGTTGGTCGCCTTGCTGTCGTTGATGAACGCCACACCGCCCACGCGGGCCACCAGTTCCTGCCGGTGCGCCAGCCCCGGATAGGAGACGATGCCGGCGGCGATGTCGGCGCGCGGCACGCCGAGCGCCAGCGCCATCGCCGCCGCGGCGGCCGCGTTCTGCGCATTGTGCGACCCCGGCAGCGCCCGTGCGCCGGCCAGGTCCACGATGGTGCCGGCGGCATCGCGCAACAGCGTGCCCTGCGGCGACACCTCGGCGGCGGCCGCGCCGGAAATCGTCACCAGCCGTGCCGGCCCGCCGCGCAGCGCTTCGGCCATCTGCCGCGAGGGCGCGTCGTCGATGCCGAGCACCGCGGTGTCCGCCGCGCTCTGGCGGGCAAAGATCGCGCGCTTGGCGCGGGCGTACCCCGTCATGTCGCCGTGGCGATCGATGTGGTCGGCGCTCAAATTCAGCATGGCGGCCGCATCGAACCGGAGGGCGGCGATTCGCTCCAACATGTAGGACGACATTTCCAGCACGTAGACGCCGTCGTCCGGCAGCAGCGGCAGCGCCAGCGCCGCCGGGCCGAGGTTGCCGCCCGCCGCCACCGGTCGCGCGGCGACCGCCAGGATGTGCGCCAGCAGCGCCGTGGTGGTGGATTTCCCGTTGGTGCCGGTGATGCCGGCGAAGCGCGCCCGCGAACCCGCCGTGGCGCCCCGTGACGGCCACTCGGGCGACGACGAGGCGCTTGGCGGAGCACCGAGCGGCGACGCCGCCAAGGCCCAGCTCCGTAGGGAGCGCAACCGGCTCTCCGCGGCCTTGTCGCGCGAGCGACAGTCCGCGCACACGCGGGAGGTAGAGGAACAGCTCGCGTACCTGAAGCACTAGTGCGTAGCCGTGAGGCGGAGGGGCGCTCCGCGACGGTAGACGTTCGCGCTGCCCCGCCGCGCGCGGGGGCGCGGAATCGGGGAGCGCGTGCGCGCGGCCACCCTCACTACACTCATATGAGGGACCTGGTGCGGGTGCACGCGCTGCGGGCGGGCCCGGCCGCTCA
>CAIMEK010000937.1 GCA_903839965.1 uncultured Acetobacteraceae bacterium
CCGGTCGGGCTGCCCGACGGCCTCGGCAAGACCTTCGGCGTCGACTTCTTCCTGCAGCGCCGCGAACTGGGCCTGATCAACATCGGCGGCGCCGCGCTGGTCGAGATCGACGGACACGGCGTCGAAATCGGCAACCGCGAGGCGCTCTACATCGGCATGGGCGCGCGCGAACTGGCCTTCCGCAGCCTCGATGCGGCCAGGCCCGCCAAGCTCTACTACAACTCCGCCCCGGCCCACCGGAGCCTGCCCAACAAGCGGCTGACGCTCGCCGACGCGGTCTCGCTCAAGCTCGGCGATGTCGCCAGCGCCAACCGCCGCACCATCAACAAGTTCCTGGTGCCCGAGGTGCTGGAGACCTGCCAGCTCTGCATGGGCATGACCGACCTGGAAGAGGGCAGCCTGTGGAACACCATGCCCAGCCACACCCATGACCGCCGCATGGAAGTGTACCTCTACTTCAACGTCGATCCGGCCGCCGCGGTGTTCCACATGATGGGCGAGCCGCAGCAGACCCGGCACATTCTGATGCACAACGAACAGGCGGTGATCTCGCCGAGCTGGTCGATCCATTCCGGCGTCGGCACCCGCGCCTACAGCTTCATCTGGGGCATGGTCGGCGAGAACCAGACCTATGGCGACATGGACGAGGTCAAAGCCGCCGATCTGCGCTGAGCCGCGGGGAGCAGGCACACATGTTCGAACTGAATGGCAAGGTCGCGGTCGTCACCGGCTGCGACACCGGGCTGGGACAGGGCATGGCGCTCGCCCTGGCGCGGGCCGGCTGCGACGTGGTCGGCATCAACGTGGTGCCGGCCGACGCCACCGGCGCGCTGATCGCCGAGGCCGGGCGCCGCTTCCGCGACATCCGCGCCGACCTGCGCACCGCCAAGGCCGCCGTGCTGATCGGCCAGGTCGTGGCCTCGTTCGGGCGCATCGACATCCTGGTCAACAACGCCGGCATCATCCGCCGCGCGGACGCGCTCGACTTCAGCGAGCAGGACTGGGACGAGGTGATCGAGGTGAACCTCAAGGCGGTGTTCTTCCTGGCGCAAGCCGCCGCCCGGCAGTTCATCGCCCAGAAGTCGCCGGGGCGGATCATCAACATCGCCTCGCTGCTGTCGTTCCAGGGCGGCATCCGCGTGCCCTCCTACACCGCGGCGAAAAGCGGCGTGATGGGGCTGACCCGGCTGCTGGCGAACGAATGGGCCAAGCACGGCATCACGGTGAACGCGATCGCGCCGGGCTACATGGACACCAATAACACCGAGGCCCTGCGCGCCGACCCGGTGCGCAGCGCGGAAATCCTCGGCCGCATTCCGCTCGCGCGCTGGGGACTGCCGGCCGACCTCGCCGGCCCGATCGTGTTCCTGGCCTCGCCCGCCTCGGCCTACGTCACCGGCCACACGCTGGCCGTCGACGGTGGCTGGCTGGGAAGGTAGCTACCGCGAGCGTCGGAGCAGCCGCTTGCCCTCGGCCCACTGCCAGGCGACCAGCCCGGGCAGGCCGACGGCAAGCTCGCGCGCGCGCTTGACCATCGACAGCGCGATGGCGGTGTCCGGCGGTATGCCGAACAGCTCGCCAACCAGGATGTAGCCGGCCTCCTGCACGCCCAACGCGCCCGGCACCGCAAAGCCGGCGCTGCGGGCCGCCTGGCCCAGGCTCTCGATGACGAAGGCATCCGCCCAGGCCACCGGCACGCCCATGGCATACAGCGCCAGCCAGGTCTCGAACGTGCCGAGCAGCCAGGCCAGCAGATGCAGCGCAGTCGCCTTGCCGATTGCCAGCCGGCGCGTCTGCAGCCGCATCAGCTCGTCATGCAACCCCTCCACGACCTGCACGGGCAGATGCGGAAAGAACCGCTGCAACAGCCGGGCGGCGAACTCCACCAGGCGCATCATCCCGGCCCGCTGCGCGATGATGAACCCACCGATCCCCAACACACCCATGATGATGCCGCCCTGCACCCAGGACTCCCAACCCTCGTCGGGATTGGTGGTCGCCAGCACCGCGAAACCGGCAATGGTGAACAGCAACTGCGCCGCCGCCTCGATGGTCAGGTCGAGCGTGGTGCCGGCACCCGCCTGCGGACCGGGCACCTCGCGATGCATCAACAACCGGATACCCACCAGATTGCCGCCGATCTGGGCCACCGGCAGCATTGAATTCACCGCCTCGCGAATCCAGCGGATGCGGAACCAACGACCCAGCCGCGGCCGGTCGGCCCCGACCAGCACCCGCCACGCGACCGCGGACAACCAAAGCTGCACGAACAACAAGGCCGTGGTGATCGGGATCGCCCAGCCAGCCCGCAACACATCGGCGCCGATGGTCTGCGCGCCGAAAAAGGCGACCAACGCGATCACCACGAAACCGCCTAAGGCGACCGCGATCAGGCCGAATCGCACGGGAATAAACCACCGGCCATCATCGGCCGGGCAATGACAGCCGATCAGGCCGGCTGTCAACCCGGAGAGGAGGAAGCAAGGCCAGGGGCGGAGCCCCATAGGCGCGGAGATAAAAGAAATATTCTTTCTTGTCAGTTGGTTGGATTTCCCGACACGTCCCAGGACGGATGGCTGGCCCCGATGGGCCGAACTCCGGCCCAACTTTCCATATCCCAAGCCTGC
>CAIMEK010000938.1 GCA_903839965.1 uncultured Acetobacteraceae bacterium
CCCGCAATCGTCCTACGCTTCCTCCATCAGCGTGAGCGAGGGAGGAAATGATGAGAATCCCGCTTTCCCGCCGCAACGCCCTCACCCTCGGCGCCGCCGCGCTCTCGGGAGCGCTGGCGAGGCCCGCCATCGGGCAGGGAAGTACAAAAGTGCTGCGGTTCGTGCCGCATGCCAATTTGTCCACACCCGACCCGCTGTGGTCGAGCGCGCTGATCGCGTTCGACGCGGCCTACATGTACGCGGACCAGTTGTTCGGGCTGAACAGCCAGTTGATGCCGCAACCGCAAATGCTGGAAGGTTATGAACTTTCGGCCGACAAACTCACGTGGACATTCAAGTTGCGCGAGGGGCTGTGGTTCCATGACGGGGAACGCGTGCTGGCCAAAGACGCCGTGGCCTCCATCAAGCGCTGGTCGGGGCGCAACCTGTTCGGCAAACGCATGGCGTCGCAACTGAACGAAATGGTCGCGACCGACGACCGTAGCTTCGAGATACGATTGAAAAAACCGTTCGCGCATATCCCGTACGCGATGGGCGCCACCGATTGCTTCATCATGCCGGAACGCATCGTGGGCGGAGTGGACGCCTATACGCAGATCAAGGAGGCCGTCGGCAGCGGACCGTACCGGTTCCTGGCGGGGGAGTGGGACATGTCGACGCGGGCGGCGTTCGCGCGGTTCGACAAGTACGTGCCGCGGCAGGAGAAGCCGGAGTTCTGGTCGGGCGGCAAGGTGGCGTACCTCGACCGGGTGGAGTGGCACATCATTCCCGATGCGGCGACCGCGGCGCAGGCGCTGATCAAGGGCGAGGTGGATTGGCTGGAACGGCCGCTGTTCGACCTGCTGGGTCAGCTCAAGGGCTCGGCGGGGGTGAAGCTGGAAGTGGTGGACCCGCTGGGAAGCTGGGTGGAAATCCACTTCAACAACGGCATCGCGCCGTTCGACAACCCGAAGCTGCGGCGCGCGTTGTTCCCGGCGATCGTGCAGTCGGACTACCTGGTGGCGCTGTTCGGGGATCAGACCGAATTCATCCGCACCGGGGTCGGGCCGTTCCTGCCGAGTTCGCCGTATGCGAGCGGAGTGGGGATGGAGGCGATCACCGGGCCGCGCAGCCTGGAGGCCGCGCGCAAGCTGGTGAAGGAGAGCGGCTACAACGGCGAACAGGTTGTGCAGATGATCCCGACCGACCTGCCGACGGCGAACGCCTACGGCATGGTGACCAATCAGCTGCTGCGCGACCTGGGGCTGAACGTGCGGCTGGACGCGATGGACTGGGGCACGCTGCTGAGCCGGTGGAACGCCAAGGAGAACAGCGCGCAAGGGGTGTGGAACGTGTTCGCGGTGGGCTGGGCGGGGCTGTGGGTGACCAACCCGGGCAGCCATATCCCGCTGCACGGGCAGAAACCGAACCCGAAGATGGAGGCGCTGACCGAGCAGTGGTTCGACGCGCCGGACCTGGCCGCGCAGAAGGCGGTGTGCGAACAGATCCAGCTATTGGCCTTCGAGGAGCCGCCGTTCATTCCGGTGGGGCAGTACTTCGTGCCGCAGGCGCATCGCGACAGCGTGACGGATATCGTGCACGCGGCGGTGACGCCGTTCTGGAACGTGAAGAAGGGCTGAGCAGGTCAGGCCGCCGCCAGACGCGCCTTGAGGCCCTCGAGGATCGCCTCGGTGAAGCCGGTGCCGAAGCGGCGGGCGCCGGCGTCGTAGAGCGCCTGCGCCTTGTCGATGTCGGTGACGTAGGCGGAGGCCTTGACCCCGACCTTCGGGCCGACGCTGGCGCGCATCAGGCGGATGTCCGCGACGGTGGCGCCGGCGGGGTGGGTGGCGGTGGAGGTCTTGACGAAGGCCGCGCCGGCCCGCTCGGCGATCTGGCAGGCCGCCACCTTCTCCGCGTCGGTCAGCAGGCAGGTCTCCAGGATGACCTTGACCAGCGCGCCGTAGTGGTTCGCCGCTTCGACCACGCCGGCGATGTCGCGCTCGACGAAGTCGTGGCGGCGGGATTTCAGGGCGCTGATGTTGAGCACCATGTCGAGTTCGACGGCGCCCTGGTCGAGCGCCCACTCGGCCTCGTAGCGCTTGACCGCGGGGGGGTTGAGGCCCTGCGGGAAGGCGATGGGGGCGCACAGGCGCACGCCGGAACCCTGCAGCAGCTCGCGGGTGCGGCCCAGCTCGAACAGCTTCGGCACCACGCACCAGACCTTGTACTTGCAGGCCAGCGCCACCCCCTCCTCGAGATCCTTCTCGGTCTGCTTCTGCAACAGGATGGAATGGTCGATCATCTGGGCGAGTTCATCTACGCCGAGCACGGGCGTCTCCTTTCCCTGGGCCGGGGCGCAGGTTAGGCCGCCCGGACCGCTATGGCAACGATGCGCCGCGGCGTTGCGTTGGTTGCATGGCGGGGTCCTCCTGGCGTTGCAACCGAGGCGCGCCGGGCGCGGTTGCGTGATGGCGCAAACGGCACCGCACGCGCTAATGAGGCCGGATGCCAAGCCCGCCCCTGGACAGCCCGTCCATGCCCGCCCCCGTCGCGCGTCGGGTGACGGCGATGATCAACGCCGCGCATGGGCTGACCCATTATTCGCTGCTGATCCTGCCGACCGCGGTGCTGACCATGGTGACCCGGGCCGGCGGGTTCGGCAGCGATTACGGACCGATCCTGCAACTGGCGACCGGCGGGTTCGTGCTCTACGGGCTGTTCTCGCTGCCGCAGGGGTGGCTGGCCGCCCGGCTCGGCCGGCACGCCCTGATGGGCATTTTCTTCCTCGGCACCGGCGGCTGCCTGGCGCTGACCGCTTGCACCACGACGCCCTGGGCGCTGGCGGCGACGCTGGGAGGCGCCGGGCTGTTCGCCGCCATCTACCATCCGGTCGGCACCGCCATGCTGGTGGACCTGGCGGGCGACCGGCCCGGCCAGGCGCTCGGGCTGAACGGGGTGTTCGGCAATATCGGCGTGTCGGCCGCGCCGATGGTGACCGCCTTGCTGGCCGGTATGCTCGGGTGGCGCTGGGCGTTCGCGGTGCCCGCCCTCGGCTTCGCCGCGCTCGGGGGGGTGTGGCTGCGCATGCCCTGCACCGACGGCCATCGGCGCGCCGGCAGCAGGCCGTTTCCCGCCATCCCGCGCGCCCTGGTGCGCCGCGCCATCGTGGTGCTGCTGCTGATCGCGGCGGTGTCCGGGCTGGTGTTCAACGCCTTCACCATTTTGATCCCCAAGCTCATGCAGGAACGGCTGGCCGGCGATCCGTCGATGCTGTGGCTGGCCGGCATCGCCGCCACCGCGGCGACGCTGTGCGGGGCGGTGACCCAGGTGACGGTGGGGCGGATGATCGACCGCATTACGCTGAAGCGGGTGTTCCTGCCGCTGGCGCTGGTGCTGGCGCCGGCGCTGGTGGCGCTGGCCTATGCCAGCGGCCTGGCGCTGGTGGCGGTGGCCGGGCTGGTCGCCGCGGCGGTGTTCGGCCAGGTGACGGTGAACGAGACGATGACCGCGCGCTACATTTCGCCGGAATTGCGCACGCGGATGTATTCGGTGCGGTTCTTCATCGGCTTTTTGGGCAGCGCGCTGGCCGCGCCGATGATCAGCGTGCTGCACGAACGGTCGGGCAACCTGGCCTCCGCCATTCTGGTGCTGGCCGGCTTCGCGCTGGTGACGCTGCTCTGCGCG
>CAIMEK010000939.1 GCA_903839965.1 uncultured Acetobacteraceae bacterium
GGCGGCAGACAGGCCGGAGAGCATCGTGCTGGCCTCGGCCAGCGTGTCTTCGAGGCTGCGGCCCGCGGCGCCAAGGGTCGCGGTGATGGATTCGCGTTCGTCCTCGGTCAGTTCGCCGAAATGCAGCAGGCCGTCGACGAACAGGCGCAGCCCCTGATCGGTGGGCAGCCGGCCGGCGGAGGTATGCGGGGCAAACAGCAGCCCCGAATCCGTCAGATCGGCCATCACGTTGCGGATCGTGGCCGGCGAGAGGTTCATCGGCAGGCGGCGGGACAGCGTGCGGCTGCCGACCGGCTCGCCGGTTTCGACGTATTGCTCGACGATTTCGCGCAGCACCGCGGCCGAGCGGGCGTCGAGCAGCGGCGGCGTGGGGCCCTGGCGGCCCAACGCGGCGCGCATCGCCGCCGTGCCCAGGGGATTATCGGTGGGGGACATGTTCAGGTTGGCAACCCGGACCATAAGGGCAATGTGACACCCCGGAAGCAAATGGGGAAACGATGCTTTGGCTTCAACGTTCACCGCGCACCTTGCGCGCCGGGCCGTGGTCGCGCATAGCGCCGCCTGCCCTACCCAGGAATTCCGCCCATGCGCCCCACCGGCCGCGCCCCCGACGCGCTACGCGACGTTTCCATCGAACCCGGCTTCGCCCACCACGCCGAAGGCTCCGTGCTGATCCGCATGGGCGGCACCGAGGTGCTGTGCGCCGCCAGCGTCGAGGCCCGGGTGCCCGGCTTCCTGCGCAATTCCGGCAAGGGCTGGGTGACCGCGGAATACGGCATGCTGCCGCGCGCCACCCATACCCGCGGCGAACGCGAGGCCGCCCGCGGCACGCAGTCCGGCCGCACCCAGGAAATCCAGCGCCTGATCGGCCGCTCGCTGCGCGCGGTAATCGACCGGGCGGCGCTCGGCGAAATGACCATCACGCTCGACTGCGACGTGCTGAACGCCGACGGCGGCACCCGCTGCGCCGCGATCACCGGCGCCTGGGTGGCGCTGTCGCTGGCCTGCCGCCACCTGGTCGGCATGAACGTGTTGAAGGCCTCGCCGATGCGCGGCCAGGTCGCCGCGGTGTCCTGCGGCCTGGTGGGCGGCGCGGCGGTGCTCGACCTCGACTACGCGGAGGACAGCAACGCCGAGGCCGACGCCAATTTCGTGCTCACCGACGCCGGCGGCATCGTCGAGATCCAGGGCACCGCGGAAAAGGCGCCGTTCAGCGAGGCGCAGTTCAACGACCTGCTCGGGCTGGCCAAGCTGGGCGCCGGGCGGCTGTTCGCGCTGCAGCGCGCGGCACTGGAGGCGCCCTGATGGCGCGCCGCCTCGCCGCCGGGTCGCGCCTGGTGATCGCCAGCCACAACCCGGGCAAGCTGCGCGAAATCGCCGAGTTGATCGCCCCGCACCGGGTCAACTGCGTGTCCGCCGCGGTACTCGGCCTGCCCGAGCCACCGGAGACCGCGCCGGACTTTATCGGCAACGCCCGGCTGAAGGCGCTGGCCGCCGCCCGGGCCGCGCAACAGCCGGCGCTGGCCGACGACTCCGGCTTCTGCGTCGCCGCGCTCGGCGGCGCGCCGGGGCTGCTCTCGGCCCGCTGGGCCGGCCCCGCCAAGGATTTTTCCCACGCCATGCGGCGCGTGCATGCGGAGTTGGGTGACGCCGCGGACCGCCGCGCCTGGTTCGCCTGCGCCCTCTGCCTGGGCTGGCCGGACGGCGAGACCGCCACCTTCCTCGGCCGGGTCGAAGGCGAAGCGGTCTGGCCGCCGCGCGGCGAGCGCGGCTTCGGCTACGACCCGATGTTCGTCCCGCAGGGCGGCGCGGCGACCTACGGCGAGATGGACCCGGCGGAAAAACACGCCACCAGCCACCGCGCCCGCGCCTTCGCCCAGCTCCTGGCGGCATGTTTCGACTGACGTGCCCGCGCGCCGGGCCGTAGGCGTTCAGTCAAGGGGTCAAGGGGCCTCACGGCCCCTTGCGGGTGCAGGGCGGAGCCCTGGCCTTGCTGCATAACCGAGCGCCCACGCCCGCTGCATCAGCCGGTGCCAGACCTGCTGCACCGCCGGGTCGTCGATGTCCGTCGGCAGCGCCGGCGGGCCGGGGTGCAGCAGCAGCACCGGCCCGGCATTGCCGAAGGCGGCCCGGCTGTCCCAATCGCGATGGCTCTCGATCGCCAGGCCCTCGGCCAGCAGCAGGTCCGGCCAATCGAGCACGACGTGGTAGTACTCGGCCACATCCACGCCGGCGGCCGGTGTGATGGTGGCGCCGTTGATCAGCGCCTCCACCGTGAGGGCGACGCCCTCCAGCACAAGGACCAGCGCCGGCGAGACGTTGAGGTCGCGGCGGGGCAGGCCGTTGTCGATCGCGCCGCGGCCGATCCGGATGGGCTGCACCCAATCCGGGTGCGGATGGCGGTGCGGCGCGATACGGCGTTGCCCGATCCAGACCACCCGGCGCGGCACGCCTGTGCTGCCGGGCACGCGCATGCCGGGCGTCAGGTGCTCGACCGGCACCTCGCCGCGCTCGGTCATCACCTGCGTTCCCCGCAGCATCCCGGCCAGTCCTTGCCGGGTCGTCCCCGCCGCCAGGCGGTCCGCCTGCCACGCCGCGTCCAAAGCCCCGTCCTCCGTGCTGCCGCACCAATGCAGACGGTTGAATGCTGGGCGCTGTTTCGCGCGGCGCCGGTGAAATGACGGTGAGGGCGCGGGGATGTAATAGCGCCATGCCGCCTCCGGCACATGGCAGCCACGCCGGCCTTGCCTCGGCCGAATGGCTTCACCCGCGCCGCGCAAGGGGGTATCTGCCCATGCGAAGAGGCGCCGAGGAGGAGACTTGCCCGTGACCACCTATCACGCCGACACCATGTCCTGCCTGCTGGCCCGCGGCGGCGACATGGCCCCCGCCATCGCTGCCCCCGACCGCCCGACGCTCACCCATGGCGGCCTGCGCGCCCTGGCCGCGCGCACCGTGGCGGCGCTGAACGCCATGGGCATCGGCCGCAACGACCGCGTGGCGATCGTGCTGCCGAACGGGCCGGAAATGGCCACCGCCTTCCTCACGGTCGCCTGCGGCGCCACCACCGCCCCGCTCAATCCGGCCTATCGGCCCGACGAGTTCGAGTTCTATCTGGCCGACCTGAACGCCAAGGCCCTGCTGGTGCAGCAGGGCGTGGACAGCCCCGCCCGCGCGGTCGCCGCCGGCCGCGGCATTCCGCTGATCGAGCTGGTGCCCGGCGCCACCGCCGGCGACTTCACGCTGCAGCCCGAAACGCCGCTGTCCGGCACCCCCGCGCAGGGTGGCGAGGCAGAGGCCGACGACATCGCCCTGGTGCTGCACACCTCCGGCACCACCTCGCGGCCCAAGATCGTGCCGCTCAGCCAGCGCAACGTCACCGCGTCCGGCTACAACATCGTCGAAACGCTGCACCTGACGCCGGACGATGTGTGCCTGAACATCATGCCGCTGTTCCACATCCACGGGCTGATCGCCGCGGTGCTGTCGTCGGTGGCCGCCGGGGCCAGCGTGTGCTGCACGCCGGGCTTCAATGCCTTCAGGTTCTTCGCCTGGTTCGATGCCGTCCGGCCGACCTGGTACAGCGCGGTGCCCACCATGCACCAGGCGCTGCTGCCGCTGGCCGCGCGCAACAAGGAGGTCATCGCCCGCGCCCGCCTGCGCTTCGTGCGCTCCTCCTCCGCCTCGCTGCCCCCGCAGGTGATGACCGCGCTGGAGGAAGCCTTCGGCGCGCCGGTGATCGAGGCCTACGGCATGACCGAGGCGGCGCACCAGATGGCCAGCAACCCGCTGCCGCCGCGGCCGCATTTCGCCGGCTCGGTGGGCATCGCCGCCGGCCCCGATATCGGCGTCATGGACGAAGCCGGCGCGCTGCTGCCGCCCGGCACGATCGGCGAGGTGGTCATCCGCGGCCGCAACGTGACCTCGGGCTACGAGAACAACCCCACGGCCAATGCCACCGCCTACAGCAACGGCTGGTTCCGCACCGGCGACCAGGGCGCGCTGGACGCTGAGGGCTACCTGCGCCTGACCGGGCGGCTGAAGGAAATCATCAACCGCGGCGGCGAGAAGATCTCCCCGCTCGAGGTCGACGCCGTGCTGATGGACCATCCGGCGGTGCTGCAGGTGGTCACCTTCGGCATGCCGCATGAAAAGCTGGGCGAGGAAGTCGCCGCGGCGGTGGTGCTGCGCGAAGGCCAGAAGCTCGACGAGCGGGCGCTGCGCGACTTCGCCGCCGAGCGGCTGGCGCCCTTCAAGGTGCCCCGCAAGGTGGTGTTCCTGGCCGAGATCCCGAAGGGCGCCACCGGCAAGCTGCAGCGCATCGGCCTGGCCGGCAAGCTCGGCCTGACCGCGTGAAGGTTGCGGTCTTCGGCGCCGGCGCCATCGGCGGCTTCCTCGGCGCGAAGCTGGCCGCCGCCGGCGCCGACATCACCTTCGTCGCCCGCGGGCCGCATCTGGCGGCCATGCAGGCCCGTGGCGTGGTGCTGCTGAGCGCGGGCGAGCGGCTCACCGTGCGCCCGCGCTGCGTTGCCGATGCCGCCGAGGCCGGCGTGCAGGACGCCATCGTCGTCACCCTGAAGGCCCACTCGCTGCCTGCCGCGGCGCCGCAGATCGCTCGCATGATGGGGCCCGACACCACGCTGGTGATGGGCATCAACGGCGTGCCCTACTGGTATTTCTATGGCCTGGAGGGTCCGTGGCGCGACCGCCGGGTGGCCAGCGTCGATCCCGGCGGGGCGTTGTGGAAGCTGCTGCCGCCGTCGCAGGCGATCGGCTGCGTGGTCTATCCGGCCGCCGAGGTCGTCGAGCCCGGCGTGATCGAGCACATCTACGGCGACCGTTTTTCGCTCGGCGAACCCGACGGCAGCCGCAGCCCCCGCATCGAGGCGCTTTCCCACCTGTTCGTCGCCGCCGGTCTGAAGGCGCCGGTGCGTCCGCGCATCCGCGACGAGATCTGGGTGAAGTTGTGGGGCAACCTCTGCTTCAACCCGCTTTCCGCGCTTACCGGCTCCACCCTCGACCGCCTCGCCACGCGGCCCGACCTGCGCGCGCTATGCCGGGCGATGATGCTCGAGGCGCAGGCGGTGGCGGAAGCGCTGGGGGTGAAATTCGCCGTGTCGCTGGAGCGGCGCATCGACGGCGCCGCCGAGGTGGGCGCGCACCGCACCTCGATGCTGCAGGACCTGGAGCGCGGCCGGCCGATGGAAATCGATGCGTTGCTGGGGGCGGTGGTCGAACTCGGCGGCGTCACCGGCCACGCCATGCCGATCTGCGAGGCGGTGCTGGCGCTGGTGCGCGAACGCGCGCGGCTGGCCGGGTGCTACCCGGAGTAGGGGGGCGAGCCGATCGGCAAGCGGTGGATGGTGCGGCTGGCGTGCCATCGCGATCAGCGGATCGACCTCACCCAGTTCACCCGGCAAAACGTTACGAACACAGATTATTATCAGATTGTCCGATACGCAACTGCCGTCCGTCTGCCCAGCGGAGCACCTACCTCCGCCGCAACGACCAGTAGAGCGGCGTGCGTCCCGCCGCCAGCGCCTTCACCTCGTAACGGGTCGGCGGCCAGCCCGCGGGACGGCGGGCGACGGGCGGCGCCGCCGCGAAGGCGTCCTGCGCCGCCAGCACCTCTACCACCCAGGCCTGGTAGGTCGGATCGTCGCTGGCGATGCGCCACTCCGCGCCCGGCTTCAGCACCCGCGCGACCTCGGCCAGCGTCGCCGGATGCACGAAGCGCCGCTTGGCGTGGCGCGCCTTCGGCCAGGGATCGGGGAACAGCAGGAACAGCCGGTCCAGGCAGGCCGGCGGCAGCGCCCGGATCAGCGTGCGCGCGTCCGCGTCCCAGACGCGCAGGTTGCCGGGCAGCGCCGCGGTCGCCTCGGCCACTTCCGGCACCAGCCGCGACAGCAGCGAGCACAGCCCGTTGACGAACACCTCGCAGGCGATCAGCCCCGCCTCGGGATGCGCCGCGGCCTGCGCCAGCGCGTGCTCGCCGCCGCCGAACCCCACCTCCAGCCAGCATTCGGCGGGGCGCGGCGCGAAGGCGGCCAGCGGGTTGGCCGCAAGCTCCGCCGGAAAGCGCAGCCGCGGCAGCGTAACCTGCAAAAGCAGTTCCTGGCGCGCCCGCAGCCTATGGCCCCGCGCGCGTCCATAGAGCCGCTCCGGCGGCGCCTTCAAGGTTGGACCTTAACGAATAAAAGTTTTTTGGTTCTTTTTTGCAAAAAAGAACAGTCTGCCTCTATTCGTTTTCACTGCCCGAAGGCGGACTTCAGCGCCGGCACCAGGTCCGTCTTCTCCCAGGTAAAGGTGCCGAGCTGCGGGTCCGGCTCGCGGCCGAAATGCCCATAGGCGGAAGTCGGCACATAGATCGGCCGGTTCAGGTGCAGGTGTTCGCGGATTCCGCGCGGCGTCAGGTTGACCAGCTCGCGCAGGGTCTGTTCGAGCTTCGCCTCGTTGACCTCGTACGGGTTATCCTGCAGGTCGACATACACCGACAGCGGGTGCGACACGCCGATGGCATAGCTGATCTGCAAAGTGCAGCGCTCGGCCAGCCCCGCCGCCACCACGTTCTTGGCCAGGTAGCGGCACACATAGGCGGCGCTGCGGTCCACCTTGGAGGGGTCCTTGCCGCTGAACGCGCCGCCGCCATGCGGGGCCGCGCCGCCATAGGTGTCGACGATGATCTTGCGCCCCGTGATGCCACAATCGCCGTCGGGTCCGCCGATCACGAACTTGCCGGTGGGGTTGATGTAGACCTCGTTCTCCGGCGGCATCCAGCCCGCCGGCAGCGTGGTTTCGATCAGCGGCATCAGCATGCGCTTGATCTGGGCCTGCTCGAGGCTTTCCTCGTGCTGGGTCGAGATGACCACGTTGGCGGCGCCGACCGGCCGGCCGTTCACGTAGCGCAGCGTCACCTGGCTCTTGGCGTCGGGCAGCAGCCCGGCCACGGCGTGCTCGCCGGCGCGGCGCAGGTCGCGGATGGTGCGCAGCAACTCGTGGGCATAGTAGAGCGGCGCCGGCATCAGGCTCGGCGTCTCGTTGCAGGCATAGCCGAACATGATGCCCTGGTCGCCGGCGCCCTCGTCCTTGTTGCCGGCCGAGTCGACGCCCAGCGCGATATCGGGCGACTGCGCGTGCAGGTGCACCGCGACCTCGGCGTTCTGCCAGTGGAACCCGGCCTGCTCGTAGCCGATTTCCTTGATCGCCAGCCGGGCGAGATGCGCCAGGTAATCCGGCGTCACCGTGGCCGGCCCGCGCGTTTCGCCGGCCAGGACCACGCGATTGGTGGTCACCAACGTTTCGCAGGCGACGCGCGAATAGGGGTCCGCGGTGAGGAATGCGTCCAGAACGGTGTCGCTAAGTCGATCGGCGACCTTGTCGGGATGACCTTCCGAGACCGACTCGGAAGTGAATAGAAATTCGCCCTTGTCGCGCATGGATATTCCCGTGAATGCAGGAGGA
>CAIMEK010000940.1 GCA_903839965.1 uncultured Acetobacteraceae bacterium
CTCGTCGAGGCGCGCGATACCCGTGGGGACGCGCTGGGTGGTGACCCGGTGATCGAGCAGCAGCGAGGTGATCGGCAGCACGGAGAAACCCCGCGCTCCGATGAGGAATGGGTATTCGTTCGTGCCGTGCGCGGTGCCGCGATATTTCAGTACACGCAGCCGCCGGGTGGAAAGCTGGTCCTGGAGGCGCTGGTCAAGAATGATCACGCAGTCCGCCACGTATTCCTCGAGGCCGTAGCGGGTGACCGAATTGCCTTCGCCCTTTTCGCCGGTGATGATCGCGGTGATGCCGCGGTCCTTCAGCCAGCGGAAGAGGCGGCGCAGTTCCGCGCGAAGAATGGCGTGATTGGGCAGGCCGGCGAACAGCGCCTCGACGGTGTCGAGGACAACACGCTTCGCACCGATGGAATCGATGGCATGCCCGAGCCGGATGAACAGCCCTTCGAGATCGTATTCGCCAGTCTCCTCGATTTCGCTGCGCTCGATGTGCACGTAGTCGAGCACGACCTTCTTCTGCGCCGAGAGCGCCTCCAGATCGAAACCCAGCGAGCGAACATTGGCAGTGAGTTCGGCCGCGTTTTCCTCGAACATCATGAAAACGCCGGGCTCGCCGAACTGCGTTGCGCCGCGCACGAGGAATTCCACGGCCAACAACGTCTTGCCGCAGCCCGCGGCGCCCGACACCAGCGTCGGCCGCCCCGCAGGTAGCCCACCGCCGGTTATTTCGTCGAGCCCCTCGATGCCGGTGGATGCTTTGGCGATCGGCGGAAGGCACTTGGTTATGGTCTTCTTCATCGGGCACCTGTAATGGGTCGCGCGCGTTAGCAAAATGTTACGCTCCTGGCAAGTCGAGGCAAGAACATGCGTAGCCCAAAAAATGCGCCCGAAGCGCAAAGTTTGAACACAGTAGCCACTATTGCCTTGCCATTCCCCTGATGGCGTACACCGTAACAGGTTGCCCCCCGGGGGGGAGGGTCGGAAACTACTCAGTCCGGATTTCTCAGGTAGCCGTCCAGATCGCTCTCCGAGGCAACGATTGCGGCTTTCTGCCGTTTTGCAGCGACGAGATCGATGGAGGCTCGGCGGGCCCCTCGCCGCTCGGCCGACGACCGCCTTGAGCCGGGTCCGGCTTCGATCGGCACAAATTCGCCGATAAGTGTCGAGTGGTCGACGAGAACGGCAGCGTCGAGCAATCGGACATCGGCGGAAATGACGGCACTTATGAAATCATGCCGTGTCCAGGTTCTTATTTGGCATTGCTGAAAATGAGATGGGTATTTTCCGAAGCTACCGACGAGGTTGACCGCCGGATAGCATCGAATTGTCAGATATAAGGACACAAATCGTATGCCTTCATGCTGGCGTCCGCGGAACCCGCATTTGAAGACTTGGAACACAGGGAACGCTGCCGACTATCACCTCGATCCAAGCGGGAATCAAAAGGTCGGAGCTGAATCAATCGTCGCCGTCCTTGCGGATCACCGTGCCGCGGGAATAGCAATCAAAAAACTTGGCGTGGCCGGCTTCAAGATGGAAAGCCTCACCGTGCCCGGGAAAGGCTGCCACACCGAAGAGTAGGTTGCCGGCCTCGGCATCATCGTGGTCGGAGAAAATTCCGGGGTTGGCGCCTGGTTCACCGCCTTTGATCCCTTTCCCTTCCCGGCGATGTCGGCAGTCTCCGAGACGTTACTGGTCTCGGTTTTCGAGTTCAATCTCCGTACCGAGCGCCAAACAACGCAAATTTCCCGGCTGCCCGATTGCCTGAGCGCGCATGGCGGCTTTGAACATGACCAGGATGCTCACGGCCGCGAACCCGGGCAGCATGTCGCCATCGGGCAGAGGGTCGACGAACTGCACCGCCGCCCGCCGGACGCGATGCGCGGCTGAAGCCCTCCCTCGCCCCACAAATTCCCGCATTATGCTTGGCGGCATCCGAGCGAACCAGAACCAGGCCTCTGACGCGACCAGTTCGCAGCGCGTGCGGCCGGTGAAAATTCCCGAGGACGCATCCACCTCTCAGGCGGCGGCGCCAGATTGCGCCAGACTATAGCCGTGGCCCACGGTGCGCAGCAGGTCGGCATGTCCGGGTGCCCGCTCAATTTTCTGACGGAGCCGATAGATTGTGGTTGCCACTGTATGGGTTTCCACTTCCGGGCTGTAGCCCCAGACCTCTTGCAGTAGCGTATGCTTGCAGGTGGGAGCCGAGCGGCGGAGAAGGTACTTCAGCAGCGCGGCCTCCCTGGCGGAGATGGCGACGCGACGGCCTGTTGCGGTCTCAATCAGCAGCTTTGCGGAGGGTCGGAACGTGTACGGACCGAGCGACAGGACGGCGGTTTCACTGTTGTCAGCCACCCGTAGCTGAGCCTGCAGACGGGCCACCAGGACGCCTACTCGGAACGGCACCACAACATAATCGTTGGCTCCCGCATTCAGCCCGCTCACGATCTCGTCGAGTACGTCAACGCCAGTGAGAATGATAGGAAGCTGGCACTTCGCTCCGCGGAGCCGCATGCAAAACGCCTTGCCGTCGCCGTCGGGGAGGTGGCAAGCCAGGATCATGGCGGTCAGCCGCGTGTCCGGCGCTGCGATGGCCGTCAGGGCGGCCGCGCACGTGCCCACGCCAATCGCCTCGAATTCGGCGGCCGTAAGAGTCTCGACAAGCGACTCACGAAGCTCAGAATCTTGCTCGACGATCAGAACGGTGCGCTGGGTGTTCATTGCATATTCCATATATTTGGTTCGTGGCAGGCTAATTCGCAGTTTCGGCAGGGTTGGATGGGTTTCTGGTCTTTGCTGCGACTTTGGAGTTTTTCAAGGAAAAAGGTCGCTTCGTCACAGATTATGCGGCTGAGCTGGCTCGGTGATAATTAGGACGATGATCGGCTGAGTTAGGAGCAAATGCAGATTTTTGAGACGATCTCTGGGCAATAATGAGATGTCATTCCACTTGCCCAGCAATAGAACGAAGCAGAGATCCTCGTACCAATGACGTTGGCGCACATTATCAACTGATAGGCGAGCGGTGGAAGATTCGGAAATTACCTACGACTGCGTCGATTGGGTGTCGATCGATTCACCTGGCGCGGCCGAGCCCGATCAACCACGGGCCACTGGAACCAAAGCTGCTGCGACGTCAGCGATGCCGGCTTTTCTTGTGTCTGGCTTTGTCCGGTTGGAAATCACCGCCGCCGCTCCTTCGCCACCATAACTAGGTAGTTTCCGATGCTCCTATTGATTGCCTTAATCAGATAGGGTTCTCAACTGCGGGTTATGCCGGAAATCGTCGGCGTCCGCGGCCGTTCGGGCGGCTTCCCGTGTCCGCACAGGCAAAGTCGACGTGAAACTCGGGGCCGGGCCCATGTGGCGGTGCCATATTTGCCATCAGATCGACGGTAGGACAGTGACAGTTCACCAGCAGACCGCAAACCCAACACAGCCCATGCCGAGCGTGGCTTTAAGTACTGTGGAAACGATCCACCATTTGGTGTCGCTTCGGCAGCAGACGGCCTTGGCAAAGTTCGGGGAACTCGCCCTGACGTCCGACGACCTGGAAGAAATCCTGACCAATGCCTGTCGGCTGATTGGCGAAGCGCTCGGTACCGATCTCGCCAAAGTCATGGAAATGCAGCAGGGCGGCACAACGCTGATGGTTCGCGCTGGCGTGGGCTGGAAGCCCGGTGTCGTGGGAGTCGTGACCATTGAGCTGGCGGCCGACACGTCCGAGGCCCATGCCTTGAAAACGGGCGAACCGATGATCTCTCCCGATGTCGCGAAGGAAACGAGGTTCCGCTACCCAGCGTTCCTTACCGACAACGGCGTGAAGGCGGTAGCCAACGTCGTCATCCTCGGAGGCAAAAACAGGCCTCCATTCGGCATACTGCAGATCGATAGCCGCGAACCTCGCGCGTTCGATGACGACGACATTGCCTTTTTGCGCAGCTATGCCAACCTGGTAGCCGCCGCCGTGGAACGCCTGCGCGGCATGGAGGAACGGCGCGACAAGGAGGAGCGGCTTCGCCTTGCGCTGGAAGCCGGCGACCTGGGGAGCTGGGAATTCGACCTGGCTAACGGTGTCCTGACTTGCTCGCCTCGATATGACCAGATCTTTGGATACGCAGACCCGCCGCGCGCCTGGACCTTCGACATGTTCTTGGAACATGTGCTGCCGGAGGATCGCGAGCACGTGGCCAGTACGTTCCGCCGGGCTGTGGATGCAGAAGAGGAGTGGGATGTTGAGTGTCGCATGCGCCGTGCCGGCGATGGCGAACTCTGCTGGATCAGCGTACGAGGCAGGCATTCCGGGTACTTGGATAATATCGGGCACACCCACCTGCTGGGCATCGTCGCGGACATTACAACACGCAAGACGGCCGAGGAGGCGCTGCATCGATCCAACGAAGCCCTGGAGGCAAGGATTGTCGACCGCACCCGGGAGTTGGTCGAGGCGAACACCAGGCTGCGGGCTGAAGCCGCCGAGCGCGAGCAGGTCGAGGAAGCGCTGCGACAGTCGAACAAGATGGAGGCGATCGGCCAGCTCACGGGAGGCATCGCACACGATTTCAATAACATGCTCCAGGCGATCGGCGGCAGTCTGGATCTGGTAAGCCGGCGCTTGGAGCAGGGGCGTTTGGGGGACCTGCCCCGGTTACTGAACAATACGCAGACCACATTGGATCGAGCGGCATCGCTCACGCACCGGCTGATGGCTTTCGCGCGTCGCGAGGTACTGCAGCCGCGCCTGGTCGAACCGAATACGCTGGTGGGCGGAATGGTCACTCTGATCCAGCGTATGGCCGGCCCTGAGATTGCGGTCGAGGTGCGTGCCTGCGACATCCCCTGGACGGTGCGGTGTGACCCTAACCAACTTGAAAACGTATTGCTCAACCTTGCCATCAACGCTCGGGATGCGATGACTGATGGTGGTGCGCTTATTATCGACACGCGCAACGTACACTTAGCGATCTCGGACGTGGCAGGTCAGGATGGCGCGCTGCCCGGCGATTATGTGGAGGTTGCGGTCACGGACACCGGCACGGGCATGGACGAGACAACCCGGCAGCACGCCTTCGAACCTTTTTTCACGACCAAACCCGTCGGCCAGGGAACCGGGCTGGGCTTGTCCCAGCTTTACGGTTTTGTCAGGCAGTCCGGAGGGGTTGTCTGGCTGGACAGCGCGCCAGGCCAGGGCACGACCGTGCGCCTGTGCCTGCCGCGGAGCGCACCTTTGCCAGAGAACGAAGCGCAGCCACCCACAAGGAACGAGCCAGCTCCGACTGATATTCAGCGCCTTGGCCTGGCTGCCAATCGGCAGGGCGTGCCCGCGGTTGATCATCGCCTTGCGCCCAGCAGGCGGCCCTGCTGAGCGCACCGGAGGAAAATCGTTTTCCAGCGCCAACTCTCCGATCTTGGCATGCAGCGATTTTAGGTCGACCGTGGACGTCGCCGCGTCGGCGCGCGTCTCCAATCCGACTACCCCGGCCGCTCCTTCCTGCAGCTGAGCCTTCCATTGCGTGATCTGGTTGGGGTGGACGTCAAACTGCTGGGCCAGATCGGCCAGCGTCTTGTCGCCCTTGAGGGCAACCAAGGCCACCTTCGCCTTGACGGCCGGACTCTGGTTCCGGCGCGGTCGCTTCGTCATCGTCGCTCCTGTTCAACAACAATCTTGCTCGTTGTCGGCCAGAAGCTCCACTCATCGGTGTGTCCAAATTTCCCGAACCAGCTCTCTGTACATAGCGCCGATAATGTTCGCGCACCGTCTCCGCGTCGATGTACAGCGCCTCGGCGATCCGCTGCGCAGGCAGCCATCGTCCAGCGCCAACAGCACGTTCATCCGCCGATGCACCGCGCTGTTCGTCTGCCGACGCATCATGTGCAGCAGATGCGCCCGATCCGAGGACGTGAGAACCGCTCCAGCCCTACGAGTTTCGCAGCAGACCCCGCCGTGTCGGCACAAGCGTCTTCCAGCAAGGTTCTCTCGGATTCAGGGTATATGACGGGCAGCTCGAAATTGCAGTCCGGGCCCACACGACGGTGAAAATCGTGACTCGGCAGCAGCCATGGTCTTGCCACCCGAGGCAGTGGCCGAGCTGTCCCGCAAGCTACTGGGATAGTACAAATCCGAATGCGATTTTCGGGTAAGAGATCGATCAGACGTTCGGGCCGCTCCACACGCAGCGAACTGCAGGTAGGTAATTTCCGAATCTATCATGACGGCATCGTCGGCGGGTATTCTGCATTTTAATAGCTATTTGGAGCGGTTCGATTCTCCACCATCGCCCATTTAGCTCGATAACTCCTGGCCGACTCGTTTCTCCCTCGTGGAATTTGATCGAGGAGCCGGAGGAGAGATGGAACCACTAGCGACCGAGGCTCTCACTGGTACTGGATGGACAACCCGCATTCAGGGTTCTGAAGTTGTGATCGTTCTGTCCGGCGAGTGGATCGCCCGGCAGACCGGGGTGGATGTCGGGGCTGCGGAGCGTCTGCTGACGGTGACAGGTGTGGGTACGCTGTCGTTCGATACCAGGCAGCTCAGTCATTGGGACAGCGCGCTGATCGTTTTTTTGTGGGTTCTGCGTGCCCGGGCTGCAAGATGCGGCATGGCGTTCAATCAATCCGGGTTGCCGCGGCCGGCGCGACAGTTGCTTGCACTGGCGCCCATTGATGGCGCGCCGGTGGCCGTGACGGTACCGACCGTGCGTCAGATGCTGCCGGAATGGATCGGACTTCAGGTGCTCGTCGGCTGGGCGGAACTGGTCGAGGTGCTTGTTCTGGTGGGCCAGACCATCTTGCGCAGCGTGCCTGCGCTACGCGGTCGCGCGGGCCTGCGGGCTGTCGATGTGCTGGACTGCGCATGGGAGGCGGGAATTGCCGCTCTGCCGATCGTCACAGTGGTGAACGTCCTGGTGGGAGGCATTCTTGCTTTCGTGGGTGCCGTGCAGCTGCGCCGCTTTGGCGTGAGCATCTATGTTGCCAACCTGGTCGGCGTCGCCGTGGTGCGCGAGATGGCGTCGCTGATGACCGCGATCGTCATGTCCGGGCGAACCGGCGGCGCCTATGCCGCCCATATCGCCACGATGCAAGGCAACGAGGAGATCGATGCCCTGCGCGTGGTCGGCATTCCCGTGTATGACTATCTTATCCTGCCACGGGTTGCCGCGCTTACCGGTATGTTGCCGATCCTCTATCTCTATGGCTGCGCGGTCGGCATTTTCGGTGGCTTCGTCGTTGCCGTCGTCATGTTCAATCTCGGCGCCGAGACTTTCATCGAGCAGACACGTGCGGCGGTCAATGGCTACCAGTTCCTGTTTGGCCTGACCAAGAGCATCGTCTTCGGCGCCGTGATTGCCTTCGCCGGTTGCCGGGTTGGCTTGCGGGCCGGGCGCAGCGCCGCGGATGTTGGCCGGGCGGCCACGACGGCTGTGGTGATCGGCATCGTCAGCGTGATCGCGCTCGACGCATTGTTCGCGGTTTGCGCGAACGCATTGGATATCTGACGGATGGATACCGGTGGCAATCCCCCGAAGCTCGGCGTGCAAGGCCTGACGGTTGGTTACGGCCTACATGCCGTGCAGCAAGATCTTTCGTTCGAAGTCAAGCAGGGTTCTATTTTCGCCATCATGGGCGGCAGCGGATGCGGCAAGAGCACAGTTCTCAAGGCATTGATCGGGTTGCTGCGGCCATCCGCGGGCACGGTTTGTGTAAATGGCGAAGATTATTGGGCTGCCAGCGAGCAGCGTCGCGCCGATCTCGGTCGCCGTTTTGGCGTGCTGTTCCAAAGCGGCGCGCTCTGGAGTTCCATGTCCGTCGCCGAGAATGTGGCATTGCCGTTGAGAATGTTCACGCAGATGGACGATGCTTCCATCGATGTCCTGGTCCGGCTGAAGCTGTCGCTGGTCGGCTTGCCCGACGACGGCGCCCGCATGCCGGCCGAGTTGAGCGGCGGCATGCGCAAGCGAGCCGGACTCGCTCGCGCGTTGTCGCTCGATCCGGAGATTCTGTTCTTTGACGAGCCCTCCGCCGGCCTCGATCCGATCAGCGCAGCGCGACTCGATGATCTCATCCTCGAACTGCGCGATGGCTTCAATACCACCGTGGTATTGGTAAGCCATGAGTTGCCGAGCCTGTTCGCCATTTGCGACGATGGCGTGTTTCTTGATGCCGAGACCAGAACTGCCATCGCGCACGGCCCACCCAAGGCGATGCGCGACGGCTGCGAGCATCCGACGGTCCACGCTTTCATGAATCGCGAAGGGTCCCGAAGCAGCAACCAAACCAAGGAAGACGCCGATGGCAGCGGCTAAGCCGGCTCTTGTTGGTGGCTTCGTGTTGAGTGGATTGGCGCTGGGTGTTGCCGCCGTTGTGCTGTTTGGTAGCTTCCATCTTTTCAGTCATTCCTTTCAGGCGGTCGTGTTCTTTCAAGGCTCCGTCGCAGGTCTCGCCGTGGGCGCTCCGGTAACCTTCCGGGGCGTTCAAGTGGGCACGGTGCGGCACATATCGCTGCGCCTTGATGTCAAGGACATGAAAGCGCGCATTCCGGTCTATCTAGATTTGCAACCGGGGGCGGTTTCCATGGTGAATGGCAGCCTCCCGATGGCCAAGGCGAGCTTTGAGCGCCTGCTGGAGGCGGGCCTCAAGGCTCAACTCAACACCTCGAGCTTCGTCACGGGTCAACTTCAGGTCGATCTCGATCTACGGCCGAACATTAGCGCGGCCCCAATGGGAGGTGACCCGGACACGCCCGAGATTCCTTCGATTCCTTCGCAGATGGAAACACTCAAGGACCAGGTGGCAGCACTGCAGTTGCATCAGTTGGTGGATACCTCGGAGCAAACGCTTACCAGTATCCGCCGGGTTTCCGACCAGCTTGGCGACAAGCTCGGTCCGTTCATCGACGACATGCAAAAGACCTCGGAAAGTGCGCGCGAAACATTGAATATCGCCAACGAAACGGTACGGCAGCTGCAGACCGATGTCGCTCGGACGCTCGATGGTATCGACCAGTTGGTCATTGCGGGACGTCAGCAATTGACTGCGCGCGGTGGCGAGCTCAGCCACGTTCTAGTCTCGGCGGGGCGCACGGCGCATAACGCCGAAGCACTGATGGCCTCGGTAAACGACATGACCTCGGCGCGATCGCAAACTCGCGCTGACCTGGAAGCAGCGCTCCGCGACCTGGCCGCGACTGCAAGTTCGTTGCGGAATTTCAGTCGCGAGGTCGAACGCAATCCCACCACCATCCTGACCGGAAAGGGCAAGCAGTGACACGGTTGTACCGCCGAGGGGGCTCGCGGGGGCTCGCCCTGCTGATACTCCTGGTGGGCTGTACCGGCGGGCCACCTACTCGAATCTATCTGCTTGGCCATCCACCGAGTCCGGCTGCCGACGTGTCGGCACAGTCGATGCGAGCGGTCGTGCGCCTGATGCCCGTGTCGGTTCCTGATTATCTCGATACAGAGGACATTGTGCTGCGCAGCGGGCAAAATGAGGTGAAGGTCAGTCCGACCGGACGCTGGGCCGAACGTTTGTCGGTCGGCCTGACGCATGCTTTGAACGCCGCCCTGGCCGGCCGTTTGCCATCCGCAGACATTGTTGCCAATCGACCGATCGTGCCGCCGGCGAAGCAGATCGTGGTCGATGTGGAGTCTTTCGAGATTGGGGTCGACGGCCGATGTCTGTTAGTCGGTCTGTGGACCATTGCCAGCGGCGATGCCGGTCGAGTCCTGCACAGCGATCACTTCACTTTCGTCGAGCAACCGGCCGACACCAGCGACGCAGCCATCGCTTCGGCCATGACCCGCGCGATCGACCGCCTCGCGGACCAGATCGCCGCAGGGGTATGACGCAGGGCGGATCCTTCAGGCCACAAAATACTCGGTGAACAAGGGAGGTACTTCGCAATGTCTGCCAGTGGATCGGCGTGGGAGTTCCGGCGCCGATTGGCAGGCCAAACCTTTGGCGTGACCGGCAGGGATAGGGTTGCTGCGACGTCCCCGCCGAGGTGGACCAAGCCCATGATCCGGCGTCGACGAGCCGGCAGGCCCAAGGCGTGCATGGCCGCTTCCTGCCTGCAGGCCACCGGCAGGCGGTCGTGCTGTCAGGAGACAGATCCGACAGCAATCGCACGCTGCAAAGCCCGAGCAAGGTCTGGGACGCGAAGGCGCTTCTGAAGCGTGCCTGTGTCTCGCCGGCGTGCTCGAACCCCTGAAGGGTCCCGGTGACGAAAAGGTGTGGAATGAACCCGGTGCGGTGTATCTCCTCTATGGCGGAGATACCACTTCCATCGCCCAACCGAACGTCAGCGAACATCACATCGGGTTGGCATCAAATGGCGGCAGCTATCGCACCAGCTTCGGTAACCTCGATTGCGCGAACGTTGTGGCCGCTGCCTGCGAGCACATTCGCAAGCGGGCGGAGATCAAGTCGTTGTCGTCTACAACAAAAACACAAGGGACTTTCATCGAGTGGTTCGCGGGCTGCGCGTTCCGGTCGATTGCGGACACCAAAACCGTTTGATCGTGAACGCCCGTTCCGGCGGATCGTGAACGCTGAATCCGGTCGATCGTGAACATCGGTCCCGATGTTCAAGAACACGGTCCGGAGGGTCACGGTGAGCTGCTGGTGCGTCACGACGCACCAGCGAGGTCCGACGTCCACGCCCGCTCCATGGCTTTGGCGTCAGCGGCTCGGTGCCTGGCGGCCACAGGCTGGTCGAGGATTGGATGCCGACAATATAGAGCAGCCCGAGCCTGGTGATGC
>CAIMEK010000941.1 GCA_903839965.1 uncultured Acetobacteraceae bacterium
ATCGTTGCCGCTGGCGCTGAAGCTGGCGGCCATCGGCACGCAAGGGGACGCAGGTGCGGTTGCCGGGACAGGGGGCATCAGGGGTTTCCGGCCGGTGCAAACCAGCAAGCTATTGAGTGCCTGATCTGTTGCGGTGTCTGCCTGGCCGGGCTGACTAGTACTTTCGTATAGGTTGAATAACGACCGGGCTCATCCCTCCAGCCGATATAATTCGGTGCGGTGCCTCATTAACATCCGCGTGAGAGAGAAGCTTTCTTCGAGGGTGCACCGATGCGGGTGCTGGTAGCGACAGATCCGGGCGTGGCCTGCGGTGCCCTTGCGGTACGGCTGTCGGGGGACGGTATTCCCCACGACATCGCCGCCATCGAGGAAGTTCCGGAGTTCCTGCGGTCGTACGACTACGACATCGTCTTGCTGGCGGTGCGCGATCCGGCCCGCTACGTGGCCTGGCTGCGCCGCTCCCGCATCGCGGTGCCGCTGCTGGCGGTGACGGCGGGTAGCGGATCGGCGCGGGCGGCGTTGCTCGACCTCGGCGCCGACGACGCGATTTCGCCGGACTGCGAGGCGAGCGAACTCGCCGCCGTGCTGCGCGCCGTGGTTCGCCGCAGCCGCGGCCATGCCAGCCGCGAGTTGCGGGCCGGCGCCGCGGAATTGCGCCTCGGCCGCATGGAACTGGTGGTGCATGGCCGGTCGGTGGCGCTGACGCCGAAGGAATACGCCATCCTCGAGCTGCTGTTCCTGCGCCGCGGCGTGGTGCATTCCAAGCCGGCCATCGTCAACCAGATCTACGGCGCCGAAGACGGCCCGGCGCTGCGCACGCTCGACGTCATCGTCTGCAAGCTGCGCAAGAAGCTCGCGGCCTGCGGGGCCCCCGACCTGGTGGCCACGGTCTGGGGCAGCGGGCTGATGCTGCACGAGTTGCCTGACCTCGTCTCTGGCGAACCGCTGGGCGAGCCGGACCTGGTCGCCGCATAATGCGGTGGCAGCGCGCACTCTCCGTGGTCGCGCTGCTGGTGCCGTTGCAGGCGGGCGCGGTTGAGGCGGGCCCGTCGAGCTGCGCGCAGGCCGGCCTGCTGGCCGAGCAACGATTCGGCATTCCCGACGGCCTGCTGCGGGCGATCGGGGTGGTCGAGAGCGGCCGCACCGGACCCGACGGCGCCGTCGCCGCCTGGCCCTGGACGATCAACGCCCGCGGCGAGGGCCGCTTTCTGGCCGGCCGCGACGAGGCGATGGCGTCGGTGCGTGCGCTGTTCGCCGACGGCACCACCTCCATCGATGTCGGCTGCTATCAGGTCAACCTGCACTATCACCCCAATGCCTTCGCCGCGCTGGAAGAGGCCTTCGATCCCGCGGCGAACGCGCTGTATGCGGCCCGCTTCCTGAGCGAGCTCTACACCCGCGCGGGCAGCTGGGAGGCGGCGGTGGCGGCGTATCATTCCGCCTCGCCCGAGCACGGGCTGCCCTACCGGGACCGCGTGTACGCGGCCTGGGGCGGGGCGGCGCCGGCGCGGACCGAGGTGGTTGCCTATGGCGTCAGGGTGGTCACGCCCGCCGCCCTCGGCGCGGCGCCGGGCGTGATCGTGCTGCGTCCGGTTGCCGGCCTGCCGGCGATGCTGCGCGGCCGCACCTGAGCGTCGCGTGCAATTCGATCGCGATCCGCGCCGCAAGTCCGGCGAACGGATCGTTTGGTGTTGTGTTTTACCTTATTTGGGCTGATCGCGCGGCGTCTTGCCAGCGTCAAATAATTGTTTTGTTAATTTTTGTTGCCGTAAACAGATAGTTAACAGTCATTACGCTGTCCTCACTTCCGCAAGCCGCGGCGATGGGCGCCCGGCAGCTGTTGCGAGGGGACCACTCGAATGACCGAAATCTTTGATCTTATCAACCTGGTGAAGCAGCTCCGCTCCGACCGCCGCGCCGTGACGGCCCTGGAATATGGCCTGATCGCCGGCGGCATCGCGGTCGCCATCGTTGCCTCCGTCAACACGCTGGGCACCACGCTCGCCGGAATGTTCGGCGCCGTTTCCAGCGGGATCTGACCGACAGCTCGACGAGTCGGGCCGACCGACGATGTAAGAACGACGGATCGCGGCCGGCAGGATACGCCTGCCGACCCGGTCCGCATCTCTTAACTTTTCTTTGCCTTCACTCGGACGGATCTTTGGTGTGATGGTGTTCGGCACCCTGCTCATGGCGCTTAGTCTTGGGCTTCTGGTCGCCGCCGCGATCCACGACCTGGCCGCCCGAACCATTCCCAACCTGTTGTCTGTTCTGCTGGCCGCCGCGGGGATCGGGCTGCGCCTCGGCGCGGGCGATCTGCCGGCGGCCCTGGCCGCCGCCGCGCTGGTGTTCCTGCTGGCGGCGTTCTGCTGGTTCCGCGGCTGGTTGGGCGGCGGCGATGTCAAGCTGCTGGGCGCCGTGGCGCTGGTGGTGCCGGCGGCCGCGATACCCTCCTTCATCCTCACCGTTGCAATCGCGGGCGGGCTGCTCGCGCTGGCCTACCTGTTGGCGCGCGCCCTGCTGCCTGCAAGCGGCACACCGGCGGTGGCGGCTTCGCTGGCGGCGCGCGTCTGGCGTGCCGAGCGCTGGCGTATCCGGCGCGGCGGGCCGCTGCCGTACGCGGTCGCCATCGCCGCCGGCGGCGTACTGGCGCTTCTGCAGGGAGGTCCGACATGATCCAGCGCGTCCTGCTCACGGCGGTGATGCTGATTGGCCTCGCCGGGTTCGTCGTCATCGGGGTGGTGGTCATCGCGCCCTGGCGCCATGCCGGGGCCGAAGCGCCGCAGCCGCTGCCGCCGGTCGCGCTCATTTCGGCCGCCGGGATGTTGCGTCCGGGCGTGCTGCTCAAGCCCACCGACATGGCGGTGCGGCAAGTGCCGCGCGGCGAGCAGCCCGAGGGCAGCGTCGAGGACACGCCGGCCGCTCGCAGCGAGCTGGTCGGCGCCATGGTGCGCCGTCCCATCGCCGCCGGCGCCCCGTTCCTTCCCGAGGATGTGCTGCGGCCGGGCGACCATGGCTTCCTCGCCGCGGTGCTGCGGCCGGGCAAGCGCGCCGTCACCGTGGCGGTCGACGCGGTCAGCGGCTCGGCCGGCCTGATCTGGCCGGGCGATGCGGTGGACGTGATCCTCACCCAGTTGCTCGAACTGCCCGGCCTCGCGCCGGGGCACCGGGTTGCCGCCGAAACCGTGCTGCGCGACGCCCGCGTCATCGCCATCGACCAGTTGCTGGCCGGCGGCCTGCCGCCGGTGGGTTCGGAGAAGGAGTTGAACCGCACCGTGACGCTGGAGGTCAACGCCGCCGACGCCGAGAAGGTGCAGGTGGCCGTGCGCATCGGCCGGCTGTCGCTGGTGGTGCGCGCCGCCGAGGCCGGCGGGGTGCAGGACGCCGAGAACGGCCCGACCTGGGCTGCCGACGTCTCGCCCGCCCTGGCAGGCGCTCGCGCGCCGCTCGCTCCGAACGTGCTGCGGGTTTTCACCGGCAGCTCCGAAGGCAAGGAGTTCCGTTTCTGATGCGCACCCTGAACCCGCGGACTTTTAGCCGTCTGGCCTGCGCCGCCCTGGCGGGCGCCGGCCTGGCCATGGCCTGGACGGCGGGGGCCTCGGCGGCGCCGGGGGCCATGCCGTCGCCTGCCGCGGCGGTTGCCGCGCCGACCGCTCCGTTGCCCGCCGTGCAGGTCGCGCCCTCGCCCATTTCGCTGGAATCCGGCGTCGGCCGGGTGCTGATGCTGGGCGCGGACGCCGCCAACGTGTTCGTCGCCGACCCCAAGGTGGCCGAGGTTCGCCCGGCCAGCGCCAACACCCTATTCGTGTTCGGCGTGGGGCCGGGCCGCACCACGGTCGCGGCGATGGACGCCGCCGGCCGCATGCTGGCGCAGTTCGATGTCACCGTGCGCCGCTCCGGCTTTGCCGCCGCGGAGGCCGAGGCCACGCTCGCCCGGCTGATGCCGGCCAGCCATATCGGCGTGCAGCCGCAGGCCAAGGGCCTATTGCTGACCGGCAACGTGACCACCGCCGGCGAGGCGTCCCGTGCCGCCTCCATCGCCCGCGGCTTCCTCGGCGAAACCGGGGTGATCGAGAACCAGATCTCCGTCAGCGCCCAGGTGCAGGTGACTCTGCGCGTGCGCATCGCCGAGATGTCGAAGAGCGTCACCCGTTCGCTCGGCGTCAACTGGGCGGCGCTGGGCACGATCGGCAAGTTCTCGGTCGCTGTCCTCACCGCCAACCCGACCGCGGCGTTCAATATTCCGTCCACCGGCACCTTGCTCGCGGGCTTCCCGGACGTCGCCGCCATCATCGATGCGCTGGCGCAGGAAAACCTCGCCCGCGTGCTGGCCGAGCCGAATCTGACGGTGATGAGCGGCGAGCCCGCCAGCTTCCTGGTCGGGGGCGAATTCCCGATCCCGGTGGCCCAGCAGAGCAACACGGTGACCATCGATTTCAAGAAATACGGCATCACCCTGGCCTTCGTGCCGACCGTGCTGTCGGACGGGCGGATCAACCTGCATGTCAATCCCGAGGTCAGCCAGCTCACCGACACCGGCGCGGTGAAGATGTCGGCCTCCAACGCCTCGATCGCCGTTCCGGCGCTCCTCGTGCGCCGCGCCGAGACCACGGTCGAACTCGGCTCCGGCCAGACCTTCGCCATCGCCGGGCTGCTGTCGGACCAGTCCTCGCAGGTCACCAACGGCCTGCCCTTCCTCGGCGACATCCCGGTGCTGGGCGCGCTGTTCCGCTCCAACGCCTTCCAGCGCAACGAGACCGAGCTGGTGATCATGGTCACCCCGTACATCGTGCGTCCGGTCAGCAACCCCGGCGCGCTCGGCCTGCCGACCGACAACACGCCGCCGCCCAGCGACCTCGATCGCATCCTGCGCCTGCGCCAGATTGCCCGCAGCGATTCGTCGGTGCCGTCGCGCATCCCGGGGCAGGCCGGGTTCATCATCCAATGAGGAGCCCCGACATGCGTTCGCTGTTGCCCCCGCTCATGTTCGCGGGCCTGCTCCTGCTGGCGTCGGCGTGCTCGCAGATGAGCCCGGACACCCGGGCCGGCATGTGGCATCCGAGCGGGGTCAATTCCCGCAACCTCGCCGCCATGATGGCCGATCCCTCCGACCTGGTGCGCGGCCGCGAAGCCAGCGGGGCGGACTCCCCGCTCGCCATCGCCGCGGTCAACCGGCTGAAGGACAACAAGGCGAAGCCGCTGCCCAACAGCACGACGCAGGGGCCATCGCTGGTGGCCGTCCAGCCCCCCGCCCCGCAGGGAGGCTCATGATGGACGGCTCGCTCGGCGCCGCAGCGGCCGAGCTGCGCCGTACCGACCGCCCGGCGGCGATGGCTTTCGTCAACGACGCCGCCTCCGAGGAGGCGCTGCGCGACGGGCTCTCCGACCTGTTGACGCAGGCCCTGGAAACCCGGCGCGGCGGCATTCGCGCCGCCATCGGCGCGCTGCAGCGCGCGCCCAGCCCGCACGTGCTGATCGTCGACGTTTCCGCGGAGGAGCAGCCACTTACCGCGCTGGGCACGCTGTCCGACGTGGTCGAACCGGACGTCTCCGTCCTGGTGATCGGCGAGTCCAACGACCTCGATTTCTACCGCGCGGTCACCCGCGGCCTGGGCGCTGCCGAATATCTGGCGCGGCCGCTGACGCGCGACACCGTCGCCCGGCACTTTGGTCCCTTTGCGCTGGGTGAAGCGCCGGCCGTCGAGGGCGTTCTCGGCGGCCGGCTGCTCAGCGTGACCGGCGTGTGCGGCGGTGCCGGCGCGTCCACCGTGGCGGTGAACCTGGCCTGGCATTTCGGCCAGTCGGCGCGGCGCCACACCGTTCTGCTGGACCCCAACGTGCAGACCGGGGTCGCCGCCTTCCTGCTCAACATCCAGCCCGGCGCCGGTTTGCGGGTGGCGCTGGAATCGCCCGAGCGCATCGATGCCCTGCTGGCCGAACGCGCCGCCCAGCCGGTGGGCGACCGACTGCACGTGCTGGCCGCCGAGGAGAAGCTGGGAGCCTCGCCGAGCTTCGCGCCGGGGGCGGCGGAGCAACTGCTGGCGGCGCTGCGCCGGCGCTACAACTTCATCGTCGCCGACGTGCCGTTCGCGCCGGTGCCGCTGTACCGCGATCTGCTGGACGCCGCCAACGAGCGCATTCTGGTGATGGATCCCTCGCTTGCCGCGGTGCGCGATACGCTGCGCCTGGTGGCGCTGCCCGGCGGGCCGTCGCAGGCGCGCCGACCCGTCGTGGTGCTGAACCGGCTCGGCCGGCCGGGCGGGCTGTCCCGGCGGCAGATCGAAGACGCGCTGCACATGAAGGTCGATATCGTCATTCCCGACCTGCCCCGCCAGATCGGTGGCGCGGCCTCGCTCGGCGAGCCGGCGGTGTCGCGGTCCGGGCCGTTCCGCACCGCCATTGTCGACCTGGCGAAACAGGTCGCCTTCACCCGCCTGCTGGACGGCGCCAAGAGCGGCCGGCTGACCGATGACGGAACGAAGGCCAAGTCGCGCTGGCGCTGGGTGGAGTGGCTGCGATGAGCGGACGGGTTACCGCGTTCGGCCGACGGCGCACCGACCCGGCGATCCTGGTTTCCGCGGCCAACGATGCCGCCCTGCCGCAATACGGTCTGGCCGAGCCGCCGCCGGCGC
>CAIMEK010000942.1 GCA_903839965.1 uncultured Acetobacteraceae bacterium
CGGCCGGCTTCGGCTCAGCCTACTGAGACAGACGATGCCGACAGCGGATCCGCTCTCCACGCCGGACCCGATCGGCATCGACGCCTGCGCGTCATCGGTGCCAAGATTTGTCGCTTTAGATGACTAAATCCATGGAATTGAAGCGGTATCAATCTGCCGCGCTTTCACGGGGCGGCGTGGCCAAATCCCCGACGAACGCCCCCCGCAACGCCGTCCCATCATCGACTGGAGACCACCATGACCCAGACCCGTCGCCCCGAAACCCTCGCGATCCACGGCGGATCCTATCGCGCCGATGCCAGCAACGGCGCGGTCGCCGTGCCGATCTACCAGACCACCTCCTACCAGTTCCAGGACACCGGCCACGCCTCGCGCCTGTTCGCGCTGGAAGAACTCGGCCATATCTACACCCGCGTCACCAACCCGACACAGGATGCCTTCGAGACGCGCATCGCCGAGATCGAGGGTGGCGCCGCGGCGCTGGCGGTGTCGTCGGGGCAGGCGGCGTCGGCGTTCTCGATCCTCAATCTGGCGTCGTCGGGCGACAATATCGTCTCCTCGACCGACCTCTACGGCGGCACTTGGGCGCTCTTCGCCGAGACCCTGAAGCAGTTCGGCATCGAGGTGCGCTTCGTCGATCACGCCGACCCGGAGAACTTCCGCCGTGCGACGGACGACCGCACCCGTGCCTATTACGCCGAGCTCCTTCCGAACCCGAAGCTGCATGTCTTTCCCGTCGCCGAAGTGGCGGCGATCGGCCGGCCGCTCGGCATCCCGCTGATCATCGACAATACCGCCGCCCCGCTGCTTTCGCGCCCGTTCGAGCATGGCGCGGCGGTCTTGGTCTATTCCGCCACCAAGTACATCGGCGGCCACGGCACCTCGCTCGGCGGCGTGATCGTGGACTCCGGCCGCTTCCAGTGGAACACGGGCAAGTTCCCGGAGTTCACCGAGCCGGACCCGAGCTACCACGGACTGGTCTACTGGGACGCGCTGGGCAACGTGCCGGGCATGGGCAACGTCGCCTTCATCATGAAGGTGCGCGTGACCTGGCTGCGCGACACCGGCGCGGCCATGAGCCCGTTCAACGCCCACCAGTTCCTGCTGGGCCTCGAGACGCTGCCGCTGCGGCAGGACCGGCACTCCACCAACGCGCTGGCCCTCGCGCGCTGGCTGCGCCAGCACCCGCTCGTGAGCTGGGTGGTCTATCCCGGGCTCGAGGACGACCCCAACTACGTCAACGCCTCCAAGTACCTCAAGAAGGGCTTCGGCGGGCTGGTCGGGTTCGGCATCAAGGGCGGGCTGGTCGCGGGCCGCAAGTTCATCGACTCCGTGCAACTGCTCTCGCACGTGGCGAACATCGGCGACGCGAAGAGCCTGGTGATCCACCCGGCCTCCACCACGCACCAGCAACTCACGGAAGCGGAGCAGAACGCCACCGGCGTGACGGCGGACTACCTGCGGCTCTCCGTCGGGCTCGAAGACCTCGAGGACCTGAAGGCCGACATCGAACAGGCGCTGCGCAAGGCCGTCGCCTGAGGGAGGA
The DNA here is from genome assembly GCA_903839965.1 of uncultured Acetobacteraceae bacterium. Classification (GTDB taxonomy): domain Bacteria; phylum Pseudomonadota; class Alphaproteobacteria; order Acetobacterales; family Acetobacteraceae; genus Rhodovastum. The sequence continues at coordinate 1,547 of CAIMEK010000942.1, forward strand.
GCATCCCATGAGCAGGATATTCGCGGACAACTCGCAGTCGATCGGCCGCACCCCGCTGGTGCGGCTCAACCGGCTGACCGCCGGCGCCAAGGCCACGGTGCTGGCGAAGGTCGAGGGGCGCAATCCGGCCTACTCGGTCAAGTGCCGCATCGGCGCGTCGATGATCGAAGCGGGAGAAAAAGCAGGCCGGCTCAAACCCGGCGTCACCATCATTGAACCGACCAGCGGTAACACGGGGATCGCGCTGGCGATGGTCGCGGCAGCCCGCGGATACAAA
>CAIMEK010000943.1 GCA_903839965.1 uncultured Acetobacteraceae bacterium
ACGCGCCCTACCAACCTGACAAAATGAGAATTGCAGGAAAGGCGATGGCGATAATGCTGGTCCTCGGCCTGGGTGCGGCCAGCATGACGGCAGCGGAAGCACCCACCAGCACGTGGCTCCCGCAGGCGAAGGGCGCGCAGTTCATCGAGGCGCTGCGAGCTGGAAAGAAGGGGATCATCGTTCCTGACGCCACGATGGCAGCGGTCAATGCTCTCCTGGAGCCGCTCGGCGGTGAACTGCGGCTACTGGCCTGCCAGTACGATGGATCTAAACTGGCCGCCTCCCAACCGTTTATCGCCGGCGAGCTCCGAACCTCGGATTCCCGCTGGACGAGCCATGTCCGCGTCACTCCGGTCGCTGGCGAACCCGAGGCCTTGGACCTGGACATCACCTTCACGCTTGTCGAAGGCATCGCCAATTCGGCAGGCATAGCGGTGGCCTTTGATTTTGCGAACTGGTCCACCAACAACTACGTGTTGGTCCCGGCCTCGATCTACAACGGAAATCGTAACCGCATCGAATACCGGGGTTACTGCACCGGCTTCAATCCGGAGGACTTCTACAATAAGGATCTCCCGGTCACTCACGGTGATGTGCCGCGCCTTGAACTTGAGCCCGGCAAACCATCCAAATTTGAGGTCAATGCTTCCAACGCGACCGCTCCAGCCATGTGTTTCTACGATCGCCGGACCCGGCGCGCGTTTATCGTTCTGACGGAACAGGGGATCCGCGAAGGGGACCGCATCTTGGACCACGGCCTGATACTCGAGGAGAGCCGGGACCGCTCGCGCGCCACGCTGGTCGTTAGCGCGCCCGGTGTCCGCGAGCGTAAACCGGAGTTCATCGGCTTCACCACCAGTCCTGACCGCGGCATACACTGGAACACCGCCAAAGCACTGACCTTGCATCTGCGGTTGTATTCATTCGAGAGTGCGGGCATCCCGGGCTTGCTGGAGAAGTTCATGACGGTGCGCAAAGCGGTCACCGGCCCCAACCACCCGCGCAATTTGGTCCCGTTCGGTGAAGTTATCCGACTGATGACAGGCCGAATCGATAGCCGCTGGCACGAAACCGCTGCCGGCCAATACTATTCTCCGGAGAACTCCGATAATATCTGCCTGGGCTGGGTCGGCGGCTTGATCAACACGTTTCCCATGCTCGCGCTCGGCGACGAAACGCACCGCGCGCGCGCGCTCAAGACCTTCGACTTCGTCATCCCGGCCGCCGTAGGCAAATCAGGCTATTTCCTCGCCGCCGTCCATGCCGACGGGAAGACCAGCGGACGCGATTGGTTCCCGACCCAGCCGATCGTCCTCACCCGGCAGAACGCCGATGTGCTGTATTGGATGACCAAACAGTTCATGCTGCTCAAGGCGCAGGGCCAGGCAGCCTCGATCAAGCCCGAATGGGAGCAAGCTGTAAAACGGCTGGCGCAGGCGTTCGTGAGGACCTGGGAGCGTCATGGGCAGTGGGGCAATTATGTGAACCACGAAACGGGCGACATCGCCATCTACAATTCCACCAGCGGCGCCGCGGCCATTGGGGGCCTGGCCCTTGCCGCGACCTATTTCAATGAGCCCATCTTTCTGAAAGTCGCGACCGAGGCCGCCGATTATTATTACCGCCAGGACTTCGTCCAGAAAGGGTTCACCTATGGAGCCTGCTCCGACATCATGCAGAACGCCGACTCGGAGTCCGCCGCCGCCTTCATGACTGCGCTCATGGCCTTGTATGAAGCCAACGGCGACAGGCACTGGCTCGAGATGAGCCGCAACCTTGCCAACCTGGTGGCCACGTGGACCGTCTCTTACGATTACGAACTGCCGCGGAGCACCGAACTCGGCACCCTCGAGGCGAAACTGGCCGGCGTGTACTGGGCCAGTACCCAGAACAAGCACGGTGCGCCTGGAATCTGCACCTCCTCGGGCGACGCCTTGTTCAAGATCTATCGTACCACCGGAGACCGCCGTTATGCCGAACTCCTGCGCGACATC
>CAIMEK010000944.1 GCA_903839965.1 uncultured Acetobacteraceae bacterium
CCGGCCCAACTTTCCATATCCCAAGCCTGCGGCTGCTGGATTTGGAAACCTGTTGGACGCGCAGAAAATGCTGGCTCGCGGGATGCTTGGCCAATCGGCCCGTCGTAGATTCGCGCTTATGGGGCGAAGCCCCTGGCCTTGCTACCACGTGAACGTCGGCACCGCGGCGGTGGGGGCGAGTCCGGCGTGGCGTGCCGCGTCCGTCGCCGCCACGGGATCGCCGTTGAGTTCGGCGCGGTGGATGCCGCCCAGCACCCAGCACGAATCGATGTCCACGCCCGCTGCGCCGGCGATGTCGGTGCGCAACGAATCGCCGACCGCGAGCACCTGCGTGCGCGGCCGCTGCAGCATGTCCAGCACGACGCCGTAGATCGCCGGGTCGGGCTTGCCCACCCAGCGGGCGTAACCGCCGAGCGCCTCGTAGCGCTGTGCCAGCAGGCCCGCGCAGATCACCAGCATGCCGCCGCGCACCACCTCGAGGTCGGGGTTGGCGCACACCATCGGCAGGCCCGCCGCCAGGCAGGCGCTGAGCTCGTCGTCATAGACGGTCGGGTCGGTCGGGCTGCGTTCGTCGTCGGGGCCAGTGTTGAGGAAGAAGTCGGCGAGTGCGGGCGCCATCACCCTTTGCAGGTCGAGCCCTGCGTACACGTTGCGGTCGCGTTCCGGCCCGAGGTGGTAGACGCGCTTGCCCAGCCCGGCGAAGAACGGGTCGGTGCGGTCGCGCAGCATGCGGTGGGTGGCCTCGCCGCTGGTGAGGATGCCGCTGTAGAGGTCGTCGGGGATGCCCATGCCCCGCATGGAAAGTTGCGCGACGTGCGAGCGCCGCGGCGCGTTCGACAGCAGCACCGTCGGCTTGCCCGCCGCGCGCAGTCGCGCCAGCACGTCGAGCGCCCCGGGATAGGGCGACACCCCGTCGTGGATCACCCCCCAGAGGTCGAGGATGAACGCGTCGTAGCGCGCGGCCAGCGGCGCGAAGCCGGTCAAGAACTGCATCGCGTCACCTGAGGTCGGCGCCGATCGCCTCGGCGATGGTGGCGAAACCCTGCTTGGCGAGCGCCGCGGACAATTGCCGTCGCACCCGGCCGATGAGGGCGGGCCCATGATAGACCATCGCCGTGTAAAGCTGAACCAGCGAGGCGCCGGCGCGGATCTTGGCCAGCGCATCGGCGCCGCTGGCCACGCCGCCGACGCCGATCAGCACGAGCCGCCCGCCTGCCAGCCGCGCCACCTGGCGCAGCACGTCGGTGGACAGCGCCAGCAGCGGCGCGCCGGAAAGCCCGCCGGCCTCGCCGGCCGCCGGCGAGCGCAGCCCGGCGGGGCGCGAGAGGGTGGTGTTGGACACGATCATGCCCTCGGCGCCGCCCTCGATGGTGGCGGCCACCACCGCTTCCAGCCCGGCCGGCGAGAGGTCGGGCGCCACCTTCACCAGCAGCGGCGGCCGCTTGGGCACCGCAGTGGCCACCGCCGCGAGGATGCCGCGCAGCCGCGCGCCGTCCTGCAGGTCGCGCAGCCCCGGGGTGTTCGGCGAGGAGACGTTGATCACCACGAAATCGGCGTGCGGCGCCACCGCGGCCACCAGCGCCGGGTAGTCGCGTTCGGGGTCGGCGCCTTCCTTGTTGATGCCCACATTGGCGCCCACCGGCACGCCGGGCAGCGCCGCCGCGCGGCCGGGGCCGAGGTGGCGCAGGTAGGCTGCCAGCCCGGCGTTGTTGAAGCCCATACGGTTGATCACCGCCTGGTCCGCCGGCAGGCGGAACAGCCGCGGGCGCGGATTGCCCTGCTGCGGGCGCGGCGTCACCGTGCCGGTTTCGATGAAGCCGAAGCCCAGCCGGCTCAGCGGCGCGATCGCGGTGGCGTCCTTGTCGAAGCCGGCCGCCACGCCGATCGGGTTGCGGAACTTCAACCCAAGCGCCTCGACCGCCAGCCGGGGATCGTCCGGCGTGCGGTCGCGCCCGGCCAGTCCCCAGCGCAGCGAAGCCAGCGCCACGCCGTGCGCCTGTTCGGCCTCGAGCAGGCGGACCAGCGGCATCATTGCGGAGGCAAGCGCGGGGGTCATGGCGGCAACCTGCTGCAAAGTGGTCGGGAAGGAAAGCTTGCGCCGCCGCATTGCCGACCCGACATGGCAGGCGATGTGGAACCAGCCGTACCTGGAAACCTGTTGCCGCTCGGCGCTGCACCGGCTGTCGCTGTGCGGCGCGGTGGGGCGCCCGCCGGGGCTGAAGGACGGCAAATGCCTGCTGCGCCTGGCCGCGATGGGCCTGGCGCGCGCCCGCAACGACGGCCGCTACGAGCTTACCGCGGCGGGCAGCGAGCGCCACGCCAGCGAGATCCTGCACTTTTCCCCCGGTGGGTGATGCGTTCGTGGCGCGCCAATGCTTGCCTGTGCGCCCGTCACCCGCGCAGGATGCGCCCATGAGCGAGACGGTCCTGGACGTGAAGGGCATGCGCTGCCCATTGCCCGTGCTGCGCGCCAACCGCGCGCTGCGGGGCCTGGCCCCCGACGAGCGGCTGCGCGTGCTCGCCACCGACTCCGCCGCGGTCGGCGATTTCCAGGCGTTCTGCCGCGAAACCGGCCATGCCCTGCTGGCGTGGAGCGAGGAGGCCGGGGTGTTCAGCTTCGTGATCCGGAAGAAACCGGAGTAGCGGCGGGGAGGCATCGGTGTCGGTCGTGCTGATCACCCATCCGGCCTGCCTGGAGCACGACACCGGCCCGTGGCATCCCGAATCGGCCGACCGGCTGCGCGCCGTGGTGCGGGCGCTGGAGGCCGAGGAGTTCCTGCCGCTGCTGCGCGAGCCCGCGCCGGTGGCGAGCGAGGAACAACTGCTCCGGGTGCATGCCGCCGACTACGTGCGGGCCATCCTGGCGATCCGCCCCGAGCCCGGCGAGCAGGTGGCGCTCGATGCCGACACGCTGATGAGCGCCGGCAGCGCGGAGGCGGCCCTGCGCTCGGCCGGCGGTGCGGTGCACGCGGTCGATGCGGTGATGGAAGGCTGGGCCAAGCACGCCTTCGTCGCCACCCGCCCGCCCGGCCACCACGCCGAGCGGTCGCGGCCGATGGGGTTCTGCCTGTTCTGCAACGCCGCCGTCGCTGCCCGCCATGCCCAGGCGCGCTGGGGGCTGCGGCGCGTCGCGGTGGTCGATTTCGACGTCCACCACGGCAACGGCACGCAGGACGTGTGCGCGGCCGACCCCGACCTGTTCTACGCCTCCAGCCACCAGTTTCCCTGCTACCCCGGCACCGGGGACGCCGCCGAGCGCGGCTGCGCGGGCAACGTAGTCAACGCCACGCTGGCGCCCGGCGCCACCGGCACGGATTTCCGCGCGGCCTGGGAGCGGATCATCCTGCCCGCGCTGGACGGCTTCGCCCCCGACCTGCTGATCGTCTCGGCCGGTTTCGACGCCCACAAGGCCGACCCGCTCGCCCAGCTTCGCGTGGAGACCGCGGATTACCGCTGGCTCACCGAACGGCTGCTGGAGGTGGCGCGGCGGCATTGCGGCGGCCGGCTGGTGTCGCTGCTGGAGGGCGGCTACGACCTCGACGCCCTGGCGGCCTGCACGGCGGCGCATGTGCGTGCCCTGCTGCATGGCTGAGCCGGAACGTAGCCGGGGGTTGGCGGACGCCGCGGGGCGCGTTACCAACGCGTGATTCGCTGATGACCGCGACGATCAGGAGCATGACCATGACCGGCGCCCCGCCTTCGCCCCCGCCTTCGCCCCCCCCTTCGCCATCGACAGCGCTCCCGGCCGATCCGGCGGCAGCGTCGCTGTCCTTCGAGGATGCCCTGGCCGAACTGGAGAAGATCGTGCGCGGGCTGGAGGGCGGCCAGCAGAAGCTGGAGGATGCCATCAGTTGCTACGAGCGCGGCGCCCGGCTGCGCGCGCATTGCGAGGCCAAGCTGGCCGAGGCGGAGGCGCGGGTGCAGGCCATCGTGGCCGCCGCCGACGGCTCCGTTTCGTTGCGTCCGACCGACTGAGGAACCGCGCCATGGATGCAACCCTTGCCGCCGCGCTGTCGCAGGCCGCCGCCGATGTCGAGGCCGCGCTGGAGGATCTGCTGCCGCTGGTCGAGAGTGCCGAGGCGCGGCTGATCGAGGCCATGCGCTACGCCAGCCTGGGCGGCGGCAAGCGCCTGCGCGCCTTCCTCGCCATGGAGACCGCCGCGCTGTTCAGCGACGATCGCCGCTGTGCCGCGCGGGTCGGCGCCGCCATCGAGATGCTGCACGCCTATTCGCTGGTGCACGACGACCTGCCCGCCATGGACGACGACGACCTGCGCCGTGGCAAGCCCTCGTGCCATCGCGCCTTCGACGAAGCCACCGCGATTTTGGCCGGCGACGCCTTGCAGACCCGCGCCTTCGAGGTGCTGGCCGAGCCCGACACGCATTCCAACCCGGACGCGCGCTGCGAGCTGGTGGTGGCGCTGGCGCGTGCCGCCGGGGCGCGCGGCATGGTGGGCGGGCAGATGATCGACATGCTGAGCGAGGGCCAGATGCTCACCGCCGAGCAGATCACCCGCCTGCAGGCGCTCAAGACCGGCCGGCTGATCCAGTTCAGTGCCGAGGCGGGCGGCATCATGGGCCGCGCCGGCATGGCGCAGCGCCATCTGCTGGCCGCCTACGGGCGCGACCTCGGGGCGGCGTTCCAGATCGCCGATGACCTGCTGGACGTGCTGGGCACCACGCAGGAGACCGGCAAGACCGCCGGCAAGGACGCCGCCGCCGGCAAGGCGACCCTGATTGCCGTACTGGGGGCCGAGCGGGCGCGTGACCAGGCCGAAGCGCTGGCCGCCCAGGCAGCGGCGCAACTGGACAGCTTCGGCCCCAAGGCCGACCTGCTGCGCGAGCTGGCCGCCTACGTCGTGGCCCGGCGCAGTTGAGCGGGCGACGCTGAAACAGCGCGCCGACCAGTTGCTCGTCGATCGCGGCCTGGTGGAGTCGCGCAGCCGCGCGCAGGCGCTGATCCTGGCCGGAAAAGTGTTTTCCGGCGAGCGGCGCATCGACAAGGCCGGCCAGTTGCTCGGCCCGGACCAGCCATTGGAGGTGCGCGGGCAGGACCATCCCTGGGTTTCGCGCGGCGGTCTCAAGCTGGCGCATGCGCTGGATCATTTCAGCCTCGATCCGGCGGGGCTGGTGTGCCTGGACGTCGGCGCCTCCACCGGCGGGTTCACCGATGTGCTGCTGGCACACGGCGCGGCGCGGGTGCACGCGGTCGATGTCGGCCACGGGCAACTGGCCTGGAAGCTGCGCACCGATGGGCGCGTGGTGGTGCACGAGCGCACCAATGCCCGCTACCTGACCGCCGAGGCGATCGGCGAGCCGGTTGGCGTGTTGGTGTGCGACGCCAGCTTCATCGGCCTGGCGACGATTTTGCCGGCGCCGCTGGCCTTGTGTGCGCCGGGTGCCTGGGCGGTGGCGCTGATAAAACCGCAATTCGAGGCCGGGCCGGCGCTGGTGGGCAAGGGCGGGGTGGTGCGCGACGGCGCGGTGCACGCGGCGGTATGCGCCCGTATCCGCGACTGGTGGGCGGGGCTGGCCGGGTGGCGCGTGCTGGGGATCGAGGAGAGCCCCATTACGGGGCCGGAAGGCAATCGCGAGTTTCTGCTTGCGGCGACACGAGTCGAACCGAATCCTCTGAATCGAACCTTGCCTGAGTAGCCGGGCCTTCCCTATCGATTTTCGGTCTCATCCACAGGGAACAGAAGTGGTCGGGGAAATTCGGACAGATCGATAGGTGGAAAATCTGCCTGAGAGCGGCGAAAATGCCGTGCAACAGGAGATACCATGACGAGACGAGCACGCCGGACCCATACACCTGGCTTCAAGGCCAAGGTGGCGTTGGCGGCGATCACGGTAGCGAAGCTGTGGCGCGCGTGTGCACGGTCACCCCCTTGTTCAGCCCCGATGCCGCCCAGCTCGAACTCGAGGAATGCAGCGGCGTTATCCACTTTTTGGCGTCGGACGCATCGTCATACATGACAGGCTCCAACGTCGTTGCGAATGGCGGCGACGGGCTCGTATGGCGTTCATATCCGGTAGGCGTGTACAGGTTTGGTCGCGCCCACGCGCAGGCGGTGGTGGACCGATCGTCTATCAGAACTTCCGGGTCCGCTTTTGGGTGCCTGCGTTCAAGAAGCTCGGGCTGGCGTATGTCACGCCACACAGCGCCCGGCACTCGTTCATCTCGACGCTACAGGCGCAGTGAATCGAGGTGGGCCTTGTGGCAAAGCTCACGGGACACGCCAATGCAGCGGTGACATCTTCGTTGCCTCCAATCTGTTGGCAGCACATACTCCGTTTCGGCACTGGTCCGACAAGGGCGGCGAAGCTCGCAGGGTCTGTAAACTCACGCTTGCCGACAACCGGCGCTGGGCGAGGAGGAAACAACCGTGGACGCAC